>NZ_LZKC01000292.1:0-14408 GCF_001672685.1 Mycobacterium sp. E2462 | reverse complement strand
CGGACGGCACCACCCCGCACACCGAGGCGACGCGCTGAATGACCTCGGCGCGGGCGCCCTCCTGATCGGGTCCGCGGAATTCGGCGGCGACCACCAGCCCCGGCCGCGCCGTCCGCGCGCCGGTGCCCAGCGCCACCACCGCGCCCTCGCGCACCCCGCGGACCCGCGCGGCGACCGACTCGATCTCGGTGGGGAAGACGTTGCGCCCCGCGATGGAGATGATCTCCTTGGCCCGGCCGCAAACCACCAGGCCGTGGTCGCCGACAAAGCCGAGATCGCCCGTGGGAAACCAGGCCGCGGGGTCGAGCGCGTCGTGGCCGAGGTAGCCGTCCATCAGCGAGGCGCCGCGGATCTCGATCTCGCCGATCCCGTCCTCGCTCGGCGCGATGCGGATCTCGGTGCCGGGGATCGGCTCGCCCAGGGCCGCGCGCCGGTGCGTCCCGGTGGCGTCGGTGACGACGTCGACGCGCAGGCCGGTGCCCGGCGCCGGGACGGCCACCGCGCAGGTCGACTCGGCGAGCCCGTAGGAGGGGGTCGCCGCCCCCGCGTCGAACCCGAACGGCGCCATGGTGTCGGCGAAGCGCTGAAAGCCCTCGCAGTCGATGGGTTCGCCGCCGTTGATGGCCACCCGCACCGCGCCCAGGTCGACGTCGGAGACGCGCCGGGCGTACTTGCCGACGATGTTGTAGGCGAAGTTGGGCGCCGCGGTGATCGTGGCGCCGCTCTGGGCGAGCCAGCCCAGCCACCGAAACGGCGAGGCGGTGAACGCCGCGGTGGGCGCCAGCCACAGCGACATCTGGCCCAACGCCGACGCCAGCAGGAACGACAGGCCCATGTCGTGGTACAGCGGCAACCACGAGCAGCCGACGTCCGCCGCGGTCACCGACAACCGCCGGTTGAGGCCGCGCAGGTTGGCCAGCACGGCGCCGGGCGACAGGGCCGCCGTCTTGGGTGTGCCGGTCGAGCCGGCCGTGCCCTGCAGGATCGCCGGATTCGACGTCGGCGCGGGGGCGCCGGGCGAGCGACCACCCCGCGTCGCGGCGGCGAGATCCTCGACCACCACGTCGCCCAGGCCGTCGGGGTGCAGCGCCTGCAACCCGTCCAGGTAACCGCCGTGGCTCAGCACCGTGCGCACGCCGACGCCGACGAACCGGGTCAAGGTCGCCTCGGCCCAGCGCCGCGCCTCGGCGCCGCGCACCGGCCCGGGCAGGATCGCCACACTCGCGCCCGCGAGCCACGCACCCTGCAGGGCGGCGACGAATTCGACGGTGGGCTCGCCGACCAGCCCGACGGCGGGCGGCTGGTCGCGGTCCTGCAGCCAGGCGGCCACGGCCTCGGCCAGGCCGTGCACCTCGGGCCAGGGGTGGCGGCGCCACGTCGACGATTCGCGGTCCAGCACCACGAGGTCGGTGGGCGCCGTGCGCATCGCCGCGCTCAGCGCGGCGGCGAGCTCACTCATCGCGATACCTGGACGCGACCGCGGCCTGCAAGTCGCCCACGGTGTCGCAGTTCAGGAGTTCCTCCTCGGTCAGGGACACGCCCAGCCGCTCCTCGATGGCCACCATGCCGACGGCGAACGCCACGGAGTCGAGGCCGACGTCGTCGACCAACCGCGCGTCGCGGGTGACACGGCTCATGTCGACGTTGAGTTCATCACGCAGGATGCTCAGCACCGCGTCGTGGACGGCGGTCGAGGGCGAGGAGGTCATGGCGCAGTACGTTAACAGCTCCCGTTAGGCAAGGCTAGCCTTACTACCGGGGCGGCGGAAGTTACCAGCCCTGCGGCAGCGGGTGGCCTTCGGCGAAACCGGCGGCCGACTGCACGCCGATGACGGCCAGGTCGTGCAGCTCGGCCAGGTTTGCGGCGCCGACGTAGGTGCAGGTGCTGCGCACGCCCGAGGTGATGTGGTCGATTAGGTCCTCGACGCCCCCGCGGGCCGGGTTCAGGCCCATCCGGGACGTCGAGATGCCCTCCTCGAACAGGGCCTTGCGGGCGCGGTCGAAGGCGGTGTCGGCGCCGCTGCGCGCCACCACCGCCCGCTTGGAGGCCATGCCGTAGCTCTCCTTGTAGGGCTGGTCGTCGCGGTCGCGCAGCAAGTCCCCGGGTGACTCGTAGGTGCCGGCGAACCAGGACCCGATCATGACGTTGGAGGCCCCGGCGGCCAGCGCCAGCGCCACGTCGCGCGGATGCCGGATGCCGCCGTCGGCCCACACGTGCCCGCCCGCTTCCCTTGCCGCTGCGGCACACTCGACGACGGCGGAGAACTGCGGGCGCCCGACGCCGGTCATCATCCGGGTGGTGCACATGGCGCCGGGGCCCACGCCGACCTTGACGATGCTGGCCCCGGCGTTCAGCAGGTCGCGGGTGCCCTCGGCGGAGACCACGTTGCCCGCGACCAGCGGCACGCCCAGCTCCAGCGAGGCCACGGTCCGGATGGCCTCGAGCGTCTTGGCCTGGTGGCCGTGCGCGGTGTCGATGACCACCACGTCGACACCCGCCTCGACCAGCGACCGGGCCTTGGCGCCGACGTCACCGTTGATGCCCACCGCCGCGCCCACCCGCAGCCGGCCCCGGGCGTCGGTGGCGGGGGTGTAGAGCCCGGTGCGGATGGCGCCGGTGCGCGTCAGCACGCCGGCCAGCGTGCCGTCGCCGTGGGTCACCACCGCGACGCCCGTCGGTGCGTGCTCGAGCAGGTCGAAGATCTTGCGCGGCTCGGTTCCCAGTGGCGCGGTGACGAAGTCGGTGATGGCGACGTCGCGCACCCGGGTGAAGCGGTCCACGCCCAGGCACGACGATTCGCTGACCAGCCCGATGGGGCGGCCCTCGAAGGCGACGACGGCCACGCCGTGCGCGCGCTTGTGGATCAGGGCGGTGGCGTCGGACACCGAGTCATCGGGCTCCAGGACCACCGGGGTGTCCAGGACCAGGTCGCGGCTCTTGACGAAGTGCACCGTCTGCTGCACGGCGGTGCTCGGCAGATCCTGCGGCAGGATGACGATGCCGCCCCGACGCGCGACCGTCTCGGCCATCCGCCGCCCGGCCACCGCGGTCATGTTGGCGACGACGACGGGAATCGTGGTCCCCGACCCGTCCTCGGTGGACAGGTCCACGTCGAAGCGCGACGCCACGTCCGAGCGGTTCGGCATCACGAAGACGTCGTTGTAGGTCAAGTCGTAGCCGGGTGCCTGCCCGTTGAGAAACTTCATCGCCGTCGCCCCGCCTACTCCCCGTCCCCGTTGCGTCCTGTCGTGCTACCCGCTAGGCGGGCACTTCGCTGCGGTCACCGCTCCACAGCGTGTGGAAACGCTTGTCGGGCTCGGCGTCGATGCGGCCGTAGGTGTGCGCGCCGAAGAAGTCGCGCAGGCCCTGCGTCAGCGCCGCCGGCAGCCGCTCGGTGCGCAGCGCGTCGTAGTAGGACAGCGCCGAGGAGAATCCCGGGATCGGGATGCCCAGCTCGGTGGCCGTGACGACGACGCGGCGCCAGCTGTCGATGGAGTCCTCGATAGCGCTGCGGAAATAGGGCGCCACGATCAAACTCGGCAGGTCGGGGTTCTCGTCGAACGCCTCCTTGATCCGATTGAGGAACTTGGCCCTGATGATGCAGCCGCCCCGCCAGATGGTGGCCATGTCGCCCGGGGTGATGCCCCAGTCGTATTCGGCGCTGCCGGCCTGGATCTGGTTGAAGCCCTGGGCGTAGGCGATGATCTTCGACGCGTACAGCGCCTTGCTCACGTCGTCGATGAATTGCGCCGCGTCGCTGGGCTTTTCGCCGAGCTTGCCCGACGCCAGGCCGGTGGTCGCCTTGCGCTGGGCCACCGAGCCGGACAGTGCGCGGGCGAACACCGCCTCGGCGATGCCGGTCACCGGCACCCCGAGGTCGAGCGCCGACTTCACGGTCCAGCGGCCGGTGCCCTTCTGCTCGGCCTCGTCGAGGATGACGTCGACGAGCGGCTTGCCGGTCTTCGCGTCGGTCTGGCGCAGCACTTGCGCGGTGATCTCGATCAGGAAGCTGTCCAGGTCGCCGTTGTTCCATTCGGCGAACACGTCGGCGATCTCGGGCGCGGTCTTGCCCAGGCCGTCGCGCAGCAGCTGGTAGGCCTCGCCGATCAGCTGCATGTCGGAGTACTCGATGCCGTTGTGCACCATCTTGACAAAGTGCCCGGCCCCGTCCGGGCCGATATGGGTGCAGCACGGCACGCCGTCGACGTGGGCGGAGATCTCCTCGAGCAGCGGGCCCAGCGACTTGTAGGACTCGGCGGGTCCGCCGGGCATGATCGACGGCCCGTTCAGCGCCCCCTCCTCGCCACCGGAGATGCCGGCGCCGACGAAGTGCAGGCCGCGCTCGCGGATCGCTTTCTCGCGGCGGATGGTGTCGGTGTAGAGCGCGTTGCCGCCGTCGATGATGATGTCACCGTCTTCCATGGCGTCGGCGAGCTCGTTGATGACGGCGTCGGTGGGGTCACCGGCCTTGACCATGATGATCACCCGGCGCGGCTTTTCCAGCGCGTCCAGGAATTCCTCGATGGTCTCTGAGCGGACGAAGTTGCCGTCGTCGCCGTGCTCTTTGAGCAGCGCGTCGGTCTTGGCGACCGAGCGGTTGTGCAGCGCAACGGTGTACCCGTGCCGGGCGAAGTTGCGGGCGAGGTTCGAGCCCATCACGGCCAGGCCGGTGACGCCGATCTGCGCGGTGCCGGTCGTGGAACCAGGTTGTGCATCGGACGAACTCATGTCTTCGCCTCTCGGTCGGCGGGGAGTGCTGCGACAAGCTTGCCGACACACTCTGACACAGGGCGGCGGTGGTCCGCCAAAGTGTTTGTCCGCCGCTGGCCTACAGGTTGAACAGCCGCCGCAGCTCGGTGAGCCACGGCACGGCCAGGGCGATGGTGGGCACCACGAAAACCGCCACCGCGGCCACGTAGGCGGCCGCCGCGAGCGGCAGGCTGTTGCCCTGTCCCGACAGCCGCCGGACGCGCAGCACGGTGCTCGGGCCGCCGACGGCCAGCGCGCCCGACGGCGCGCGCCCCGTCGCGCAGGCGACGAGCGCCCGGGCCAGGGGAGCGCGACCCGCGGCGCGCACCGCGGCGTCGTCGGCGAGCAGCTCGACCAGCAACTGCACCGCGCCCAGCGCGTTGGCGCTGCGCACCAGCCGGGGGAAGGCGGCGTGCACGGCGGTGAACGCCTCGAGCACCAGGTCGTGGCGCGCCCGCAGGTGGGCCCGCTCGTGGGTGAGGATGGCGTCGACCTCGGCGTCGGCCAGGGTGCTCAACGCGCCCTCGCTGACCACGACGCGGCTGCGCACCCCGGGCAGGCAGTAGGCCAGCGGCTGCGCGACATCCAGCACCCGCAGGGCGCGGGTCTTGGCGCACGGTTGCCGCGCCGTGCCGTGGTCCACCCCGACGAGGTCGACCACCATGCGGTGGTGCGCCCGGCGGCGCCGGTTGGCGATGGCGACGCGCACGATGGCGACCATGAGCCGGGCGCCGACCACCACGGTCAGCGCGAACACGGTGATGTAGGCCGCCCACAGCGGCCAGCCGAGCCGGCCGGCGGCGCCGACGACGCTCGCGGTGGGGCGGCCGTCGGGTCCGGGCATCAGCAGGCGGGTGGCGATCGCGATGCCGGCGCTGAACGCGGAGAGGACCGCGGCCAGCGCGATGGCCTGCCACAGGACGAGAGCGGCCCGCGGTGCCCGCATCGGCCACCGGCTGCGTGCCAACACCGCCGGCGCCGGGCCGGCTAGCAGCCCCGCAAGAATGGTGAAGGCCAGCGCGGACACACCGTCATTCTCCCTCAGCCCTCCGGCGCCGCGCCAGCAGACGGGGTGTTCTTGCGCTGATTGGCCTCCAACTCAGAGAGCGCGCGGCGCAGGGCCGCCGCCTCGTCGGCGCCGACCCGCTCGACGAAGTGCACCAGCGCGGCCTGCCGGCTGCCGGAGTCCTCGGCCTGGGCCAGGGCGTCGACCATCAGGCCGGCCACCAATTCGTCGCGCCCGTGCACCGCCGCGTAGCGGTGCGCGCGGTCGTCGCGGATCTGCGACACGAGGTTCTTCTTGGCCAAGCGCTGCAGGACCGTCATGACCGTCGTGTACGCGAGCTCGCGCTGCGCCGCCAACGCCTCGTGGACCTGGCGGACGGTCTGCGGCTCCGCCGCGGACCACAGGTGGTCCATCACGGCCCGTTCGAGGTCTCCCAGCCGAGTCAGTTTGGCCATAGTTCGTTCATCTCCTGAGCGTCGGAACCAGCGTACTCCGGCTTACTACCGACGGTCGTACCGAAAATCGGCCGACGACGCCGGCGGCCGACCGCTCGGCGCCGACGAGAACGGCGCGAGCAAGCCGCGAGTAAGCAATGTGAACAATACGCTTGCAAAGTTAGGGCAGCCTTGCCTATATTGAACGGGTCGAGCGATACGGACCGCGTGAGTGTCCAGAGGGCTGCTGAGACCCCCGGTCCACTCGATCGGCGAGCCCCGTGCCTTCGTGGCACGGGGCTCAGCCGTTTCTCGGGGACTGGCAGGCCTTTTCGCCGATGCCCGGGGCCGTCGGCGCCGCCCGATGGTGTAGACACAGGAACGTGTCAGTGCCCCCGCAATCCAGCATCCCCCCGGATTTCAGCGCGCCGTTCGACGACGAGATCGGGCTGCGCTACACCGAACTCGGCCCCGACGGCGTGCGCGCCGAACTCGAGGTGTCACCCAAGCTGCTGCAGCCGATGGGTTTGGTGCACGGTGGCGTTTATTGCTCGATGGTGGAGAGCCTGGCCAGCGTCGCCGCGCACCTCTGGCTCGCCGAACACGGTGGCGGCGACGTGGTGGGCGTCAACAACAACACCGATTTCCTGCGGTCCATCGGCTCCGGGAAGGTGTTCGGTGCGGCCGAGCCCATCCATCGCGGGCGCCGCCAGCAGCTGTGGTCGGTGACCATCACCGACAGCGACGACCGGGTGATCGCCCGGGGCCAGGTGCGCCTGCAAAACCTCGAGCCCAGGGGCTGAGCACAGAGGGCGGCCATCACGGCGCCGCGCGCCCCGGCATGGCAGGATTTCGGGATATGCGCCTGACGCCGCACGAGCAGGAGCGGTTGCTGCTGTCCTACGCCGCCGAGCTGGCTCGCCGCCGCCGGGCCCGCGGGCTCCGGCTCAACCACCCGGAAGCGGTGGCCCTCATCACCGATCACATCCTCGAAGGCGCGCGCGACGGGCGCAGCGTCGGCGAGCTGATGGCCAGCGGCTGCGATGTGCTCGGCCGTGACGACGTCATGGACGGGGTGCCGGAGATGCTCGACGACGTGCAGGTGGAGGCGACGTTCCCGGACGGCACCAAGTTGGTCACCGTGCACCACCCGATCGCATGATTCCCGGCGAAATCCTCTACGGCCGCGGCGATGTCGAGATCAATGCGGGCGCCGAGCGCATCGAGGTCGACGTCCTCAACACCGGTGACCGGCCGGTGCAGGTCGGTAGCCACATGCACCTCCCGCAGGCAAACGCGGCGCTGTCCTTCGACCGCGCGGCCGCCCATGGGTACCGCCTCGACGTCCCGGCGGCCACCGCCGTGCGCTTCGAACCCGGTGTGTCCCTGCGGGTGCGCCTGGTACCGCTGCGCGGCCGCCGCGAGGTGCATGGCCTGAGCCTGGCTCCGCCCGGACGGCTCGACGCCCGATGACCCAGCTGTCGCGGGCGCGCTACGCGGCGCTGTTCGGGCCTACCACCGGGGACCGGATCCGGTTGGCGGACACCGACTTGCTGATCGAGATCACCGAAGACCGCAGCGGCGGGCCGGGATTGGCCGGTGACGAGGCGGTGTTCGGCGGCGGCAAGGTGCTGCGCGAGTCGATGGGCCAGGGCCGGGCCTCGCGGGCCGACGGCGCGCCCGACACCGTGATCACCGGCGCGGTGATCGTCGACCACTGGGGAATCATCAAGGCGACATCGGTATTCGCGATGGCCGCATCGTGGCCATCGGCAAAGCCGGTAACCCGGACACCATGGACGGCGTGCACCCGGACCTGGTGGTGGGCCCGTCCACCGAGGTGATCGGTGGCAACGGCCGGATCCTGACCGCCGGCGCCGTCGACTGTCACGTGCACCTGATCTGCCCGCAGCTCATGCACGAGGCGCTCGGCGCCGGGATCACCACGATCATCGGCGGCGGCACCGGACCGGCCGAGGGCAGCAAGGCCACCACGGTCACCCCGGGCGCGTGGCACCTCGCCCGGATGCTGGAAGCGCTCGACGGATGGCCGGTGAACTTCGCGCTGCTAGGCAAGGGCAACACCGTCAACGGTGAGGCGCTGTGGGAGCAATTACGCGGCGGCGCATCGGGTTTCAAGCTGCACGAGGACTGGGGATCGACCCCGGCGGCCATCGACGCGTGCCTCACCGTGGCGGCCGCCGCCGGGGTGCAGGTGGCGCTGCACACCGACACGCTCAACGAGACCGGCTTCGTCGAGGACACGCTGGCGGCGATCGCGGGCCGGTCGATTCACACCTACCACACCGAGGGGGCCGGTGGCGGGCACGCCCCCGACATCATCAGGGTGGCGGGCCAGCCCAACGTGTTGCCCAGTTCGACGAATCCGACGCGTCCGCACACCGTCAACACCCTCGACGAGCACCTGGACATGCTGATGGTCTGCCACCACCTCAACCCCAGGGTGCCCGAGGATCTGGCCTTCGCCGAGAGCCGGATCCGGCCCTCGACCATGGCGGCCGAGGATCTATTGCACGACATCGGCGCCATCTCGATGATCGGCAGCGACTCGCAGGCGATGGGTCGGATCGGCGAGGTGGTGTTGCGCACCTGGCAGACCGCGCACGTCATGAAACGCCGCCGGGGCGCACTGCCGGGCGACGGCGCCGCGGACAACACCCGGGTGCGCCGTTACGTCGCGAAATACACCATTTGCCCGGCGATCTCGCATGGCCTGGACGGCGAGATCGGCTCGGTGGAGGTGGGCAAGCTGGCCGACCTGGTGCTGTGGGAACCGGCGTTCTTCGGGGTCCGGCCGCACGCGGTGCTCAAGGGCGGCATGATCGCCTGGGCCGCGATGGGTGACGCCAACGCCTCCATCCCCACCCCGCAGCCGGTTCTGCCGCGGCCGATGTTCGGTGCGGCGCCGGCAGCGGCGGCGGCCACCTCGGTGCACTTTGTCGCCCCGCACGCGATCGAGGCCGGGCTGGCCGAACGGCTCGCCGTCAACCGTCGCCTGGCGCCGGTGCGCGACACCAGCGGGCTCGGCAAGGCGGCGCTGCCGCTCAACGACGCGCTGCCCGACATCCAGGTGGACCCGGACACGTTCACCGTGCGGGTCGACGGCGAGGTGTGGCAGGAGCAGCCGGCGTCGGAACTGCCCATGGCGCAACGTTATTTCCTGTTCTGAGGACGCATGACCGCCCTGGCGACGCTGCTCACCCTGGCCGACTCGCGGCTGCCGGCCGGGGGGCACGTGCACTCCGGCGGCGTCGAGGAGGCCGTCACCGGCGGGCTGGTCACGGACCTGCCGACGCTGGACGCCTTCCTGCGCCGCAGGATTCGCAGTCACGGCCTGGTGACCGCGTCGATCGCGGCCACGGTGCACCGCGGCGAGTTGTCGGTGGGCGACGCCGACCGCGAGACCGACGCCCGCACACCGGCGCCCGCCGCGCGGCACGCGTCGCGCAGCCAGGGCCGCGGGTTGGCCCGGCTGGCGCGGCGGGTGTGGGCGCAGGAGCCGTGGCAGGCCCTCGGCCCGCACCCGCACCTCGCCGTCGCGGCGGGGCGCGTCGGCGCGGTCAGCGGCCTGGCGCCGCACCTGGGCGCCCTGGCCGTCGTCTACACCACGATGACCGGGTCGGCGACCGCCGCCCAACGGCTGCTGGCGCTGGACCCGGCCGACGTGGCGGCCCTGACCTTCCGGCTCGCCGATCTGTGCGAGCGCACCGCCGCCGAGGCGACGCTCGGTCTGGCCGACCTGTCCGACCCGTTGCTCGATACGCTGGCGCAGCGCCATGCGGAACGCGAGCGGCCCTTGTTCGTCTCCTGAAAGGTTCACGATGCCAACGCAATTGCCGCACACCCACAGCCACCCGCACACCCATGCCGACCGACCCAGGCGGGTCCGGCAGCCCGGTGAGCCGCTGCGCATCGGGGTCGGCGGCCCGGTCGGCTCGGGGAAGACGGCGCTGGTCGCCGCGCTGTGCCGGCAATTGCGCGACGAGCTGTCCGTCGCGGTGCTGACCAACGACATCTACACCACCGAGGACGCCGACTTCCTGCGCCGCCACGCGGTGCTCCCGGACGACCGGATCACCGCCGTGCAGACCGGCGGCTGCCCGCACACCGCCATCCGCGACGACATCACCGCGAACCTGGACGCGATCGACGATCTCATCGCCGCGCACGACCAGCTCGACCTGATCTTGGTCGAATCCGGCGGCGACAACCTCACCGCGACGTTCTCGTCGGGCCTGGTGGACGCGCAGATCTTCGTCATCGATGTGGCCGGCGGTGACAAGGTGCCGCGCAAGGGCGGCCCGGGCGTGACGTTTTCGGATCTGTTGGTGGTCAACAAGACCGACCTGGCGCCGCTGGTCGGTGCCGACCTGCGGGTGATGGCCGACGACGCCGCCGCGGTGCGCGATGGACGCCCGACGGTGCTGCAGTCGCTGGCCGAAGACCCGGCCGCCAGCGAGGTGTTGAGCTGGGTGCGCGCCCAACTTCGGGCGGCCGGGTGATGCGGTCGCGAGTGGAGGTGGTCGCGTCGCGCGATCGGCTGCCCCGCGTCCGTTGCACCGGCGGCGTCGCCGCCCGCTACACCGGTTTCGACACGGTGCACCTGGTGTCGGCGGCCGCCACGCCGCTGGGCGGCGACACCATCGACATCCGCGTGATCGTCGAACCGGGCGCCGGCCTGGCGCTGCGTAGCGCCGCGGCCACGGTCGCGCTGCCCGGCCCCGACACCCCGACGTCGCGAATGCTGTGGGCGATCGAGAACGCCGGCAGCCTCGATATCGACCTGGAACCGACCGTGGTGGCCGCGGACGCGCGGCACTTGTCCTGCGCCACCGTGTCGTTGGGTGACCAGGCCCGGCTGCGGTTTCGCGAGCGGGTGCAGATCGGAAGATGCGGTGAGCGCCAAGGGTTTTGGTCGGGATCAATGACCGCCGACTGCGCTCGGCACCCGGTGCTGCGGCACCGGCTGGAGCTGGGGCCCGGATCCCTGACCGACGACGCCCTCGGGGCTCCGCGCGCCACGATCAGCGAGTTCCGTTACCCCGCAACCGCTTTCGACGCGTCGCCGCTGCTCGACGGGGCCACCACGCTGTGCCTCGCCGGCGGTGGGCTGCTCAGCACGTGGCAGGCCGAGCGCCTGGCGGGCTGACTGGCCCCCCGACGGGGCCCCTTAACTGGCGACGCGTTCGGTTCCCGTGGAACCGCGGGCCTCGGCCGCTAGCTCGGCGAGCTGCTCGATCCGGGTTCGCGCGAACGCCTGCTGCTCGGTGATCGTCAGCTGCCCGCGGCGGGTGCTCAGGAACGTCACGGTCCACGACAGCAGCGTGCTGATCTTCGTCTTGAAGCCGACGAGGTAGACCAGGTGCAGCACCAGCCACATCAACCAGGCGATGAACCCGCTGAACTCCAGCGGCCCGATCTTGGCCACCGCGGAGAACCGCGACACCGTAGCCATCGACCCCTTGTCGAAGTACTGGAACGGCTCGCGCTGGCCCGGGTCCGCCCCGCCCACCTCGGCTTTGATCATGCCGGCGACGTACTTGGCGCCCTGGATCGCACCCTGCGCCACACCGGGAACGCCCTCGACGGCGGCCATGTCGCCGATGACGAACACGTTCGGGTGACCGGGAATCGACAGGTCGGGCAGCACCTTGACGCGGCCGGCCCGGTCCAACTCGACGGCGGACTGCTCGGCCAGGTCCCGGCCCAGACCGCTGGCCTGCACGCCGGCCGACCACACCTTGCAGGCCGATTCGATGCGGCGCAGCTTGCCGTCGGGGTCCTTGACCGTCAAGCCGTTACGGTCCACATCGGTGACCATGGCGCCCAGCTGAATCTCGACGCCGAGCTTCTCCAACCGCGCTCGCGCGCGCTGACCCAGCTTGTCACCGAACGGTGGCAGCACGGCGGGGGCGGCGTCGAGCAGGATCACCCGGGCCTTGGTGGAGTCGATGCCGCGGAACGAGCCCTTCAGCGTGTAGGTGGCCAATTCGGCTATCTGCCCGGCCATTTCGACGCCGGTGGGGCCGGCGCCGATGACGGTGAACGTCAGCAGCTTGGCCCGTCGCTCCGGGTCGCTAGACCGCTCCGCCTGCTCGAAGGCGCTCAGGATCCGGCCGCGCAGCTCCAGCGCGTCGTCGATCGACTTCATGCCGGGGGCGAACTCGGCGAACTGGTCGTTGCCAAAGTAGGACTGCCCGGCGCCCGCGGCGACAATCAAGCTGTCGTAAGGGGTTTCGTAGGTGTGGCCCAGCAGCTCGGAGACCACCGCCCGTCGCGTCAGGTCGATGTGTGTCACGTTGCCCAGCAGCACCTGGACGTTGCGCTGGTGCCGCAGCACCACCCGGGTGGCGGGGGCGATCTCGCCCTCGGAGATGATCCCGGTGGCCACTTGGTAGAGCAGCGGCTGGAACAGGTGATGGGTCGTGCGGGCGATCAGCTTGATGTCGACGTTGGCGTGCTTGAGTTTCTTCGCCGCGTTGAGACCACCGAATCCCGATCCGATGATGACGACCTGGTGGCGACGCTCCGGTCCAGCTGTTTCTTCTGGATGGGGGCTCATGTTTCCGCTGCTCCTGACGGGGGCTTTTGGACGCGCGACTGCAGTTACAAACCACGCTAGTCACGCGAGTACCCCGATACCTAGCTGGTAAGCGTGTGTAATCAACCACACCCGCTGCATCACACCTGTTCGGGCAGGGTGATTTTCGTCATGCCGCCCGCGTCGGGGGCTATAGGCCGACCAACGGGCGCAGCGCCTGGCCGGCGGCGTCGACGGCACCCGGTGTGTAGAACGGCATGTTGATGATCAGGCTGTCGATGCCGGCGTCAATCACCTTGGTCTTGAGTTGATCGGCGACCGAGTCGGCGTTGCCGACCGCCATGCGCTGCGTCATCTCCGCCGGAACCTGGTCGGCTTGCGCGTTCTCGTCGAGCAGCACCGTGACCAGGACGCTGGTCTCCAGCGTGGCCGGGTCGCGCCCGATCTTCTCGCACTGTTCGCGGATCACCTGCACCTTGCGCGGCAGCTCGTCGAACCCGGCGATCACGTTGAGGTGGTCGAAGTGGCGGACGGCCAGCGGGATCGTCTTCTTCTCACCGCTGCCGCCGATCATCAACGGAATGTGGTCGCGGAAGCGGGGATTGGCGACCGCCTCGGTGGTGTGATACCAGGTGCCGGAGAAGGTGGGCCGCTCACCCTTGAGCATGGGCAAGATGATCTGCAGGGCCTCGTCGAGGCGGTTGAACCGGTCGGTGAAAGTGCCGAATTCGTAACCCAATTGGTCGTGTTCGAGCTCGAACCAACCGGTGCCGATACCCAGGATGGCCCGCCCTTGGCTCACCACGTCGAGCGTCGTGATGACCTTGGCCAGCAGGGTGGGATTGCGGTAGGTGTTGCCGGTGACCAGCGTGCCCAGCTGCACGCGTTCGGTGGCGGTGGCCAGCGCGCCGAGCGCGGTGTAGGCCTCCAGCATCGGCTGATCGGGCGAGCCGAGCATGGGCAGTTGGTAGAAGTGGTCCATCACGAAAACCGAATCAAATCCAGCCGATTCGGCCTCACGGGCCTGGGCGATGACGGTGGGGAAGAGTTCCTCGACCCCAGTGCCGTAGGAGAAGTTGGGAATCTGCAAACCGAGTCGAATAGCCACGGTAGTTACCGTAGCGATCCTCCGGCGGGCGAAGAAGGGCGCGAGAAACGCTCTAAGCGAAACGCGCCAGCGCGCCGTGGCTCACGTGCAGCGTCTGCCCGGTGATGTGGCGGGCCGCCGACGTGGTCAGGAACAGCGCCAAGCGCGCCACCTCCGACGCGACCGGCGGGCTGGTCCGCGAGAGGCCGTCGTAGCCGGCCTCGGCGCTGCGACCGCTCGCCACCGCGTTGACGGTGATGCCGCGAGTGCCAAAGATGGTGGCCTGCCCGGCAACCCAGCTCGACAGGGCCGCCTTGGCGGCGGAGTCCGCGCTGCCCGGCGCCGGGTTCTCGGCCACCACGCTGATGATGGAGCCGCCGGAGCGCAGGTGGTCGCCGACGTTCTGCACCGTCAGGACGGCGGACAGCACCGTCGCGTCCAGCGCCTGGCGCCACGCCGCCGCCGTGTCGGCGATCGAGTGGGTGCGGGGGTCGCCGGCGTCGAACGTCGGGGCGGGCACGTGCACGATGGTGTCGAGGTGATGCGGGAACTGCGGCCGCGCCTCCGCG
>NZ_LZKC01000291.1:0-14193 GCF_001672685.1 Mycobacterium sp. E2462 | reverse complement strand
ATACTGCCGACCCGACCGATCTCCACCCCGTTATAGGTCACCTTCGACCCCGGATCCATCACCAACCCCGCCCGCGCCGCCAGCATCGTCAACGACGCCTTGGGGGTGAAGTCACCGCGGAACTGTCCGTAGACCAGGCCCAGCGCCAGCGCGGCGACGAGCAGGGCCGCCAAGCCGACCCACTTGTAGGGCGGGGTCCGCTGCGCGTTCTTCTGACTCGGGGACGGCATGGCGCTACACCGTCAGCGCGAAGTTCGGGTTGACGCCGTAGAGCGCCAACGCGGCGGCCAGAACCACGACCTGCACCGACACCAAAGAGAAGCGCATTGACCGGCCGACCCCCTCGCCCACGCCCACCGGTCCGCCGCCGGCGTTGTACCCGTAGAAGCAGTGCGTGATCATCACGACCGCGGTGATGATGATGGCCTCGAGGAACGACCAGAAGACGTCGTCGGGCCGCAGGAACGTGCGGAAGTAGTGCTCGTAGGTGCCGTTGGACTGCCCGTAGAGGACGGTCGTGGTGATCTGCGGCGACAGGAAGCACATGATCATCGCCAACGAGTAGATCGGGATGATGACGACCAGGCCGGCCATGATGCGGGTGGTGGCCAAAAACGAGATCGACTTGATGCCCATGACCTCCAGGGCGTCGACCTCCTCGCTGATCCGCATGGCGCCCAGCTCCGCGGTGGCGCCGGCCCCGACGGTGGCGGCCATCGCGATGCCGGTGACCACTGGGGCGGCGATGCGCACGTTGATCAGGGCGGCGAAGAAGCCGGTGAACGCCTCGACGCCGATGTTGCCCAGGGAGGCGAAGCCTTGGATGGCGACCAGCGAGCTGCCCGACAGTGTCACGAACCCGACGATGGCGACCGTGCCGCCGACGACGGCCATGGCGCCGGTGCCCATGCCGATCTGGGCGATGAGCCGCAGGGTCTCTTTGCGGTAGTGGCGCAGCGCGTGCGGCATGTGCCCGACGGCGACGGCGCCGAACCAGGCCATCTGGCCGATGTCGTCGAGCGCGCGGGCCGCGGCACCGCCGTAGCGGTTGAGGTTTTCCGCCGCCCGGGGGAACCGGGAGCGTAGGACGGCAGCGGTTGACATGTCAGTGACCCGTTCCGAATCGCACACCGATGGTCGTCAGCACCACGTTGACCGCGTACAGCGCGACGACGCAGAGCACGACGGTCTCGTTGACCGCGGTACCCAGGCCCTTCGAGCCACCGCGCACGGTCAACCCGCGGTAGCAGCCGACCAGCCCGGCGATCAGTCCGAAGATCGCGGCCTTGACCGTCGCGATCACCACCTCCGGCAGGCCGGTGATGGTGGTCAGGGTGGCGAGGTAGGCGCCGCCCGAGACGTTTTGCAGGTAGACGCCGAACAGGTAGCCACCGACCAGTCCCACGGTGATGACCAAGCCGTTGAGCAGCGTCGCGACCAGGGTCGCGGCGATCACGCGGGGCACCACCAGCCGGTGGATGGGGTCGATGCCGAGGACCTCCATCGCGTCGATCTCTTCGCGGATGGTGCGGGCGCCGAGGTCCGCGCAGATGGCCGTCGAGCCGGCCCCCGCGACCACCAGCACGGTGGTCAGCGGGCCGAGCTGGGTGACGGCGCGGACTGCGGCGCCGGCGCCGGACAGGTCGGCGGCGCCGAATTGGGCCAGCAGCACGTTCAGGGTGAAGATCAACAGCACGGTCAGCGGGATCGAGACCATGATGGTCGGCAGGAATGCCACCCGCATGATGAACCAGCACTGCAGGATGAATTCGCGGTATTGGAACGGCCAGCGGAACAGCGCGCGCCCGGTGAGCACGCACATCCGGAAGAAGCCCCCGACGAGGGTCAGCGGCGTCTGCAGCTGGTCGCGCACGTAGCCGACCAGGTAGGGGCCCCGTCGACTCGTCGACGTCGAAGTCACCGCTGCCCCCTCAAGCCGCCGCCACGCGCCTCTCGGCACCGCGGCGGATCGTGTAGTACGTCTCGCTCCCCCGCCGCCGCGCGGTCGAGGACGCCCCCACCTCGCCGCGACCCCACTACTGTGACCATCGGCTCCCTACTGGCAAGTAGTAACGGAGACCACAGGAATGTACCCGATGGTCTCGAACGTGTGAACCGCATCCGCACAATTAACCCTTCGCCAACAGCGGGCAAACGTTACAGCTCCCCTCACTGTCCAAGTCAAATCGTTGAATCTCTTGCCGTAGAACGGATCTAGTCGTTGGTCGCGGCGCCATAGCGGACCCTTAGCTCAGTCTTGAGAACCTTCCCGGCGGGGTTGCGCGGCAGCGCGTCGACGATCTCGAGCGCCTTCGGATGCTTGTAGCGGGCGAGCCGCTCGGCAAGGAAGTCGGCGAGGTCGTCGAGCCGCAAGGTATCGCCCGCCACGGCCGCCACCGCGATCGGCACCTCGCCCCACTTCTCGTGCGACCGGCCGATGACGGCGACCTCGACGATGGCGGGGTGGCTGGCCAGCACGTTCTCCACCTCGGCGCAGTAGATGTTCTCCCCGCCGGAGATGATCATGTCCTTCTTGCGGTCGACCACCCACACGTAGCCGTCGGCATCCATGCGGACCAGGTCCCCCGAATGGAACCAGCCACCGGCGAAAGCCTCGGCGGTGGCCTCCGGGTTGTTCCAGTAGCCGCTCATCAAAGTTGATGCGCGATAGACGATTTCGCCGACTTCACCGACGGGGACGTCGTTCATGTTTTCGTCGACGACCCGGGCGGCGACCGTCGGGATGACCTTGCCGACCGACCCGCGTTTGCGGATCGCGTCCTCGCCCAGCAGCATGCAGGTGACCGGCGACATCTCCGTCTGGCCGAACGCCGCGAGGATCTGGCAGCCCGGAAAGATCGCGGACATCTCCCGCAGCAGCGCGTCCGGCGCCGGTGCCGCGCCCCACGAGATCACCCGTAACTTCAGGTCGCGGGGGCGGGCGCGTTGCTCGGCGCAGACGGCCTGCCATTGCGCGGGCACCAGGAAGATTCCGGTCACCTTCTCGGCGGCCAGGATGTCGAGCAGCTGGCCGGGTTCGAACGCGCCGAGCGGATAGATCACGGTGGGGAGGCCGAGCAACAGGCCGGTGAGCATGTTGCCGATCCCCGCGATGTGGAAGAACGGCACGCCGATGAAGCCGACGTCGCCGTTGATGTCGGCGCCGTTGGTGTACAGACCCGTCATGGTCTGGCCGGTGAGGTTCGTGTGCGTGAGCACCGCGCCCTTGGGGCGCCCGGTGGTGCCGGAGGTGTACATGATCAGCGCCGGCGAGTCGTTGGGGATGTCGGCGGGTTCGGCCAGCTCACCGGGTTCGTCGATGAGGTCCTCGTAGCCCAGCACACCGTCGTCGGTCGGCGCCCCCGCCACCACGATGGTGTCCAGCAGCCCGTCGATCTCGCGGACCGCGACGGCCACCGGGGCCAGGACCGGTTCGGTGACGACCACCCGGGCCGCACAGTCCTGGACCAGGAAGGCGATCTCCGGCGCGGTCAGCCGGAAGTTCAGCGGAACCGCGATGCCCCCGAGCATGTTGACGGCCAGCGTCGCCTCGACGAACTCGGTGCGGTTGAGCATCAGGATCATCACGCGATCGCCGAAGCCGACGCCACGGCGGCTCAGCGCGTCGGCCAGCGCCGCGACCCGGTGGCGCAGGGCGCCCCAGGTGACCGTCTTGCCCAGGAATCGCAACGCCGTCGCGTCCGGCTGCATCAGCGCGTGCCGTTCCAGCTGGTTCACCCAGTTCTGACGGCGCGCGAGGTACGGCTGCCCCGCGGACGGGTGCGGTCCTCGCGCCGGATGGTTGGCCAGTTGCGCGGTCAAACGCAGCACTTCCCTTCACTCGCGCACCGCTTGCGCCGGGTTGATATTTGATAAAACATGGTGTTGTCTGGGTCACACTATGGCCTGCACCGGTCGCTGACAAGACCCGACGGTCACAGTCGAAACCCATTCGAAACCCGGACAAAACTTCACCGCGGCGTCCGTCGTCACCCCCGAAAGCCCTGGCAGCCCTGTGAACGCACCGACATCCATCCGAACGAGGGGTCGGCGGCCGTTGCGGCGGGCGCAGCTGTCCGACGAGGTGGCCGGGCACCTGCGGGCGGCGATCATGTCGGGCCGGTTGCGGGCCGGCACCTTCATCCGGCTCGACGAGACGGCGGCCGAGCTCGGCGTCAGCGTCACCCCCGTGCGGGAGGCCCTACTCAAACTGCGCGGCGAGGGGATGGTGCAGCTCGAACCGCACCGGGGTCACGTGGTGCTGCCGCTGACCGAGCAGGACATCGAGGACATCTTCTGGTTGCAGGCCACGATCGCCAAGGAATTGGCCGTCGCGGCGACCGCGCACATCACCGACGCCCAGATCACCGAATTGGACCGCATCAACGAGACCCTCGCCGCGGCCGTCGGGTCCAGCGACGCCGAGACGATCGCGGGCATCGAGTTCGCGTTCCACCGCGTGTTCAACCAGGCCGGCGGGCGGATCAAGCTGGCGTGGTTTCTGCTCAACGCCGCGCGGTACATGCCGGTGCCGGTCTACGCGGGCGACCACGAATGGGGGCGGGCCGCGGTGGATAACCACCGGCAGCTGATCGGCGCGCTGCGCCGGCGGGACACCGCGGCCGTCGTCGAGCACACCGTGTGGCAGTTCACCGACGCTGCGGACCGGCTGCGCGAGCTGCGCAAGCGCACCGCGGTGTTCGACTGAGCGGCGCACCGCCGGGTCGGGCCGGTCGCCGCCGCCCGCGTCACGTCGCGGCGAGTTGCTCGGCGCGTTCCTTGAGCTTCCCCGCGAGGTGGTCCAGGACGTTGTTGAGCAGCTGCTTGACCATCGGCGCGGGCACCGGCATCGACGTCTCGACGTCCATGTCGACCGTCAGCAGGCTCGTCGGCCCCATCGCCACCACGCTGAACAGCTGTTCCTGCTTGGTGAACAGGTCACCCTGCTGCAGGACGGTCTGGATCTGGTTCTCCCCGGGGTAGTACACGGCCTGGATGAAGACGCCCTTCATGCCTTGATAGTCGGTGTCGAGCCGCAACTGGCTGGGCCGCCCGTCGTCGTAGCGGGCCAGCACCCACAGCCCTTCGATCTCCTCGTTCCACCGGGGGTACGACTCGAAGTCGGCGACGATGGACATGATCAACGCGGCGTCCGCACTCACCTCGACGGTCTTGCTCAAGACTGGCATTGGCGAAGCATAGCGGGGCGGCCGTCGCGCCCGGGCGGCGCGACGCGGCGGCCGACGACGGCGAAAGCCCCGGCGGGAAAACGTTTCTCGGGGTCAGCGGTCCACTTGGGCGGTGGCCAGCAGGGCCCGCACGGCGTCGGGAATCCCGACGGCCTTGCGGGTGGTCCGGTCGACGTAGACGTGCACCCAATGGCCCAGCGCGGTGATCGGCTGCGCCGGGTCGTCCCCCTGGTCGGCCGGCGCCCGGAAGACGCCCAGCCGATAGGTGACGCTGCTGCGGCCCAATCGGGTGACCGCCAGGCCCACCGACAGGGTTTCCGGGAAGTGCAGCTCCGAGAAGTACCGGCACCCCGACTCGGCGACGATGCCCAGCGCGGGCGTGGTGAGCGGGTCCAGCCCGGTGCTGGTGTTGATCCAGGCGTTGATGGCCGTGTCGAAAAGCTGGTAGTAAACCGCGTTGTTGAGGTGGCCGAACATGTCGTTGTCGGCCCAGCGGGTCAGCACCGGCCACAGCACCGGAAAGTCGTTGCTGGTCAGCTTCTCCGGAGCGGGCGGAACCACCGGGGCGGAACTCATGGTTGTATTTCAGCATGGTTCAGATTCGGGGCGCGGTGCTGGACCACATCGGTTCGCCCCGCCCCTACGCGCAGTCCCGTCCCATCAGCGTCATCGACCTGGAACTGGGACAGCCGGGCGACGGCGAGGTGCTGGTGCGCATCGAGGCGGCCGGGATCTGCCACTCCGACCTGTCGGTCGTCGACGGTAACCGGGTCCGACCGACGCCGATGCTGCTCGGCCACGAGGCCGCGGGCATCGTCGAGCAGGTGGGCCCTGGGGTCGACGACCTCGCGATCGGTCAGCGGGTGGTGCTGGTGTTCCTGCCGCGCTGCGGCCACTGCGCGGCCTGCGCCACCGGGGGCCTCACGCCGTGCGAACCGGGCAGTGCGGCCAACAACGCCGGCACGCTGCTCGGCGGTGACATCAAGCTGCATCGCTCCGGCGATCGGGTGTTCCACCACCTGGGGGTGTCCGGTTTCGCGACGCACGCGGTGGTGAACCGGGCCAGCGCTGTGGCGGTGCCCGACGACGTGCCGCCGCAGATCGCCGCGCTGCTCGGCTGCGCGGTGCTCACCGGGGGTGGCGCGGTGCTCAACGTCGGCGCTCCGCGGCCCGGCCAGGCCGTCGCGGTCGTCGGCCTGGGCGGCGTCGGCATGGCGGCGGTGCTCACGGCGCTGACCTACGACGGCGTGCGCGTCGTCGCCGTCGACCAATTGCCGGAGAAGCTGGCCGCCGCACGCCGGTTGGGCGTCCACGACACCTACACCCCGCAGCAGGCCGCCGACGCGTCCGTCAAGGCCGCGGTGGTGATCGAGGCCGTCGGCCACCCCGCCGCGCTGGAGACCGCCATCGCGTTGACCGCGCCGGGCGGCCGCACCATCACCGTGGGCCTGCCGCCGCCGAGCGCGCGAATCTCGGTGTCGCCGTTGGGTTTGGTGGCCGAGGGCCGGTCGCTGATCGGCAGCTACCTGGGCTCCGCGGTGCCCAGCCGTGACATTCCGCGGTTCGTCGAGCTGTGGCAGTCCGGCCGGCTGCCGGTGGAGGCGTTGGTGTCGTCGACCATTCGGCTCGAGGACATCAACGAGGCGATGGACCACCTGGCCGACGGCACCGCGGTGCGTCAGCTCATCGAGTTCTGAAAGGCCCGTCGCAGGGCGTCGCCCTGCACGGCGAACAGCCGCTGCGCCACCGGCGAGTCGGGCAGCAGCGAGTCGAACCCGTGACAGGTTCCCGAGAACACGTGCAGCCCGGTGGAGACGCCGGCGCGCCACAGCTGCTGCGCGTAGCCGATCGCCTCGTCGCGAAACGGGTCGATCTCCGCGCAGGTGATCAACGCCATTGGCAGGCCGGCGAATTCGCGGTGGCGGGCGGGCGCGGCCGCCGCGGTGGCGGCGGTCCGACCCAGGTAGTGGCTCCACATCAGCTCGGCGGCCTGCGCGTCGAACGCCGGGCTGGCGCGAAACTCGGCCTTCGACCCGGTGGGGCGGTCGTCGAGCACCGGCTGGTGCAGCAGCGCCAGCGCCAGCGGCGGCAGCGACCCGCCGGCCGAGGCGTGCGCCAGGCAGGCGGCGAGGGCGGCGCCCGCGCTGCTCCCCGCGACGGCCAGGCGCGCCGGGTCGACGCCGAGACCGGTGGGCTCGGCGGCCACCCAGCGCAGCACGGCGGCCGCGTCGTCGAGCGCCGCCGGGTACGGGTGCTCCGGGGCCAGCCGGTAGTCGACGGACACGACCGTGCACCGGCCGCGCCGCGCGAGTTCGACGCACTGGCGCTGGTCGGTGTCCAGGTTGCCGAGCGCGAATCCGCCGGCGTGGCAGTAGACGACGGCCGGTGCCGGCGCGGCGGGGGCGCCGCGGTAGATCCGCACCGGCACGCCGGCCGCGACGCCGTCGGTGATCGACACGCCCCGAACGTCGACGAGGTCGGCCGCGGCGCGCCGGCGTTCGTTGAATGGTCGGCGGCTCAGTTGTATTGCCTCTAAAGAGAAGTCGGCCCTTGTGGTGGCGAGCGCGCGCAGCTGTGGGTCCAGCCGGTCGGTGCCGTCCAGGTACGTCACGGCCGGGGCCCGCCGCGCTCGGTCACGGGATCTGGAGGCATTGCCCGCCGTCGACGACCAGTTCGGAGCCCGTGACAAACGACGCTCGTTCGGAGACCAGGAACGCGACGGCGTCGGCCACCTCGCCGGGCCGGCCGATCCGCCCGAACATCGCCGTGTCGGCCAACCGGGTCTGGGTGGCCTGATCGAGCATCGGGGTGGCGATGGGCCCGGGGAACACCGCGTTGACCCGGACGCCCGCCGGGGCCAGTTCGGCCGCCGCCGCCTGGGTCAGGCCGCGCAGCGCCCACTTCGCGGAGCCGTAGGCGGTGTGCTGCGGGAACGGGCGGATCGCGCCGGTGCTGCAGATGTTGACGATCGAGGCGCCGGGTGCCTCGCGCAGCGGCCCGAGCGCCGCCCGCATCCCCAGGAAGGCGCCCAGGCAGTTGACGCGCCAGGCGCTTTCGAAGCCCTCGGCCGTCTCGTCGGCCAACGGCGTGCGGTGCAGCACGCCGGCGCAGTTGACCAGCGCGCTCAGGGCGCCGAACCGGTCGACGACCCGCCGCACCACCGTCTCCCATTGGGCGGCGGACGTGACGTCCAGGGCGAGGGCCAGCACCCGGTGATCGCCCAGCTCGCCGACGGCAGCGTCCAACTCGCCGGTGCGCCGGTCGCAGGCGGCTACCGAAAATCCTTCTTCGGCAAGGCGTTTCGTGATAGCACGACCTTGCCCGCCGGCCGCGCCGGTGACCACCGCCACGCGCGGGCCCGCCGCGTCACCCGTCATCGGCGCGCTCTTTCGTGGCGATCGCAATCTTGATCCGTTCGGGGTCCGGTGTGCAGGCCAGCCCGAAAGCGCTCTGCACGTCGTCGACGTCGAAGGTGTGGGTGAGGTACGCCTCGAGCAGCCCGGGGTGCTCGGCGACGAACTTGCCCGCCAACTCCAGCATGCGGCGCCGGTCCAGCGTGACCCCGGACTTCAGCGTCAGGTTCTTGCGCAGCATGCTGCGCATGCTGATCGGGTAGGCCTCGTCGTCGGCGACGCCGAAATAGAAGACGGTGCCGCCCGGCGCGGCCGCGTCGATGGCGTGCGCCAGGGTCGCGACCTGATGACCCACGGCCTCGATCACCACGTCCGCGCGGTCCGCGGCGCCCAGCCGGCTCACCCACCGGTCGCTGGTGGCCCGGACCGCCTCGTCGACGCCGAAAACGCGTGCGAGCCGGCGCCGGTCGACGGGGTCCACGCCGGTGACGCACCGGGCGCCGGCCGCCTTGGCGACGTAGGAGAACAGCAGGCCGATGGAGCCTTGGCCGAGGACGGCGACGCGGCGGCCAGCCAGATCCGGCAGCTGCTCGCAGGCGTAGAGGACACACGCCAACGGTTGCAGCGCGATGGCCTGCGCCGGGCGCAGCGCCGGATCGTAGGGGGCCAGCCCGTCACCGTCGCTGACGACCCGTTCCATCAGGCCGTCGAACCCGGAGGCCCAGCCGACGACGCGATCGCCCGGGCGGTGGCCGGCATGCCGGCTGGCGATCACCTCACCGGCGACCTCGTGGATGGGAAAGCCGTCCTTGCCGGCCGCGCTCGGCCCGTCGTCGCCCGGCAACGGGCCCCGCGTGCCGCGGAAGGCGGGCAGGTCGCTGCCGCACACTCCGGCGGCGGCGAACCGCAGCAGGACCTGGCCGTCGGCGAGGTCGTCGGGTGTGGGTTGCGGGATCGAGGTGCGCTCGAATTCGTACGGCGCGACGATGCGGTAGGACCACACCTCAGACCGCCACCGGGATCGTGTTCCATCCCCACTGGAAGCTCGACGGCAACCGGGTGGCGGCGTCCCCGTCGACGGTGTATTCGGGGACGCGGCGCAGCCATTCGGTGAGCAGCACGTCGATTTCCAGCCTGGCCAGGTGGTAACCGAGGCAGAAGTGCTGGCCGCGCCCGAACGCCAGCGAGCGGCGGATCGGCCGGTCCCAGACGAAGGCGTCGGGCTCGGGATACTCCCGCTCGTCGCGGTTGGCCGAGGCCAGCAGGGTGATGACGCGCTGGCCCGGCTTGATCGTGGTGCCGTGAATCGTGAAGGGCCGCCGCACCGTTCGCGCGAACCACTGGGCGGGTGCGCAATACCGGATCATCTCCTCGCGGGCGAGCGCTACGTTGACCGCCGGGTCGGCGCGCACGGCGGCCAGCTGCTCGGGGCGCCGGCTGAGTTCCCACAACCCGTGGGCGACGATCTTCGGCACGGTCTCCGTCCCGCCGATGAAGATGCAGAGCATCTGCGTCGCGGCCTCCGCGTCGGACAGCGCGCTGCCGTCGGGCAGCCGGTAGCGCAGCAGGCCGTCGACGACGGGCAGCGGGCCGCCCGAGGCGTCGGTGCGCCGGCGGCGGACCACAGGGGTCAGGAAGTCCAGGTAGTTGGGCCGCGCCTGCGCGGTGTCGACCCCCTCGCCGGGTGCGGACAGGCTGCCGGCGTTGACGGCCGCCAGTACCCGGGGCGCGAGATCGTTTGACAGGCCGAGCAATTCGCACACCATGGTGGCGGCGACGATGCCGCCGTAGTCCTGGGTCAGGTCGAACGAGCCGCGGGGCAGCAATTCGTCGAGGCGCTCGTTGGCCAGCGCGCGGATGCGGTCCGCCAAGCCGGTGACCGCCCGCGGCCGCAGCGGTGCCGAGTGTGCGCGCCGGATCTCGGCGTAGAGGTCGGTGTCGAACACCGCGTGGAACGGCAGGGGGTGCAGGGGCGGGTCTGCGACCGGCCCGTCGTTGTGCCGGGCCAGCGCCGAGGCGGGCGGTAGCGTGCCCTCCGAGGCGACGAAGGTTCCGTCGTTGACCTCCAACACCTGCCAGATGTCGTCGAACCGCGACAGGGCGAAGGTGTCCCATTGCGGCAGGTAGTACACCGGGTGTTCGTCGCGCAGGACGCGGTAGAACGGCAGCGGGTCGGCCATCACCGCCGCGTCGAACGGGTCGTAGCGAAAGTCGGTGCCCGTCACGGTCACTGCAGCGGTGACGGCGGTAGGGCCTGAAGGATGGAGTCTTCCCAGCCGTCGCGCAGGGCGGGTGCCACGCTCATCCAGGTCACGATCTCGGCGGGCGGGTTCTCCTTCCACGAGGGGTAGTGCTCGGCGAAGCAGTCCCAGCCGCCGTCGAGGGCCCAGTAGTGGATGACCTCGTTGTAGCGAAACGTGGTGGTGAACGACCCGAGCCACCGTTTGCCGGTGCGTTCCGACCATGGCACGTAGAGCCGCTCCAGCTCACGGATGTAGTCGTCCTGGCGCCCCGGCTTGGTCTGCATGATCTCCTGAATCACCAGCGGCGCGGTGAATTTCGCGTCCCGCAACTGCCCGAGGGTCCGGTTGCTGGGCCCCGGGTACATGATGCGGCCCTCGCCCGAAGCGCCGATTCCGGCCAGGTAGGCCGACCAGTCCCGGGCCGCCGCCTCGTGGCTACCGCCGCGGGTCTGAGCGGCACCGATTCGCGCGTAGTCGGCGAACCCGTCGATCTCCCAGACGATCGTCACCTGCGGCCAATGGCCGTTGTAGGGCGTGGACTCCCACAGGGCGAACAGCCGGGCGCCGAGCTGTTCGAGCATCGGCCGGTAGACCTCGGTGAACACCTCGGTGAAGCCGTCGCTGCGGCCGGATCCCAGGGAGACGGTCTCGTGCAGGTAGAGCAGCGTGTGACTGTGGTACTTCCGCATGCGCTCAGTCGAGCCGGATCAGCTCGGTGTCGATCGGCGAGCGGACATCGCACAGCAACGCCTCGACCGGGTCGACCGCGATCCCCGAAATGCCTTCCGCGGCAAGCGCGTAGCCCTTGAAGGTGCGGGCCGCCGCGCTCAACCGGTGTTGCGAGCGGGTGATCAGCCGGTTGACGCGCAGCGGCCACTCCTGGGCGGAGCGGCCCCACAGGGCGACCTCGGTCATGCGGTCGTCCAGGGACCGCAGCACCGTGTCGCGCACCCGCGTGTCGACGCTGAACGCCTCCGCGCTGACGGCCAGGGTGTGGCTCGTCGAGCCGGTGCCCAGCGTGGCGAACCGCTCTTCGAGGCCGAGGCCGCGCACGCCGAGGATCCGCAGCGCGCGGTCGTCGCAGCCGTCGGGAAGCAGCGCGGTCACTTCCCAGCCGGCCATCGCGCGGTCGTAGAGCCAGCCGCCGGCCGACTGGATGAGGTCGGCGACGCTGCAGGCCACGACGTCGAGCCGGTAGCGCAGCCGTTCGGTGTCCCGGAGCGGCGCAGCGCTGCTGCTTCTGCTGACCTTGAACGTCGGAGCGACCATCGATCCATTCCTCACCACCGCGCGCCGGGAGTGCACCGGCGTCGCTGCGCGTGTCCCATGGGGCTTGTCATCGGCTGCGGCCGCGACGCACCGCCCGGCGCCGTGGCTCACCGGACAGCGTGACACTGGTACCGGATTTTGTAAAGGTTCGACGGCTCAGGTCTGCCGGCGCGCCGCGAGTTCGGCGAGGACTTCCTCGGTGTGCTGGCCGAGCTCCGGTGCCGCCGAACGAGGCGCCCAGGGCGTGCCGTGGAAGTCCGCGGGCGTGGCCACCATCGGGATGACCCCGTTGCCGTCCGGAACGTCGACGATGCCGCCCGCGGCGTGAAACTGCGCGTCGGCCACGACGTCCTCGAGGCTGTTCACCGGTGACCAGAAGAAATCGGGCTCCCCGGCGAACACGTCGGCCCACTCGTCGAGCGGCCGCGTCGCGAAGACGGCGTCCAGTTCGGCGATCAGCTGCACCGAGTTCGCGGCGCGGGCGCGGGCGTCGGCGAACCGGGGGTCCTCGCCCCATTCGGGGCGGCCCACCGCGCGACACAGCGCCGGCCAGTGCCGCTCGGGCTCGAGCCCGACGATCCAGAACCGTCGACCGTCGGCGGCGGCGTAGTTGTTCATGCAGGGATTGCCCATCGACTCGCGCCGGCCGATCGCGATCGGCTGGCCGCTCATCAGGTAGGTGTTGAGATCGAAGCTGACCGTGTAGGCGCCCTGGCGGTACAGCGAGGTGGTCACCAGCTGGCCCGCGCCGGTGCGGGCGCGGGCCACCAGCGCCGCGCAGACGGCCGCGGCCAGCGTCATCCCGGCCGAGTGGTCGCCCATGCCGCCCCGTTGGAATGGGGGCGTGTCGCCGGGCCGGGTCAACAGGTGGGCCACGCCGGCGCGCGACCAGAATGCGGCGACGTCGTAGGCGGCGCGGTCCGCGTCGGGCCCGGTGTCGCCGTAGCCGGTGATCAGCCCGTAGACCAGTCGGGCGTTGCGCTGCGCCACCGAGGCGAAGTCCAGCCCCAGCCGTTGCAGGGCGCCGGGGCGCACATTGGTCACGAAAACGTCTGCGGTGGCGAGCAATTCGAAGGCGGTGTCGCGGCCCTCGGTGGTGGTGAGGTCGACGACGACGCTGCGCTTGGACCGGTTGTCCATCTCGAAGGGCGGGTTGACGCCCAGGTCGCAGCCCAGCATCCGGCCGAACATGCGGGCCGGGTCCCCGGCCGGCGGCTCGATCTTGACGACGTCGGCGCCCCAGTCGGCGAGGATGCCCCCGGTGGCCGGTCCGGCCACCCACACCCCGAGCTCGACGACCCTGACGCCCTCCATCGGTCCAGCCATGGCTTAGTTCCTACTCCACCGGGTCGCCCCCGGACCGAAAGGGTGCTCGCGCGCAGCGCCGTCAGGCCGGCACCGCGGTGGGGCGCCGGCCGAGACGGCCGTCGTCACCGAAGTCGGCGCGGTGGGCGGCGACGAAGTCCGCCACGGTCATCGGCGGGTGGCCGCTGATCACCTCGACGAGGTTGTTCTCCCCCGCGAAGATCCCGTCCTGGTAGTCCTGCGCCACACTGGCCAGGTGCTGGGCCAAGAAGTCCGACCAGCCCTCGGCGGCCAGCCGCGCGGTGAAGGCGGGGATGTCGACCGGCCGGTAACGCACCGGGATGCCCAGCGCGTCCGACATCTCCTGGGCGATCTCGTAGTGGTTTAGCTCGCGCGGCCCGACCAGCGGATATACCTGGCGGTCGTGCGGGGTCGGGTTTTGCAGGATGGCCGCGATGACGCGGGCCTGGTCGCTGGCGGCGATGGGCGCGTGCCGCCCGACACCGAACGGCAGCTCCAGCAGGCCCTCCTCGCCGGTGCGGCGCCACTGCCAGGTGAGCCACTCGGCGAAGAACGTCGGATGCAGGTGGGTGGTGGTGAACGCGAATCGATCCAGCACCCGCTCGGCGATCCAGTGCTGCTGCGCCGCATGGCTTTTCGCTTCGCGCCGGGCCGAGATCTGCGACATGTTCACCACCGCCTCGACGCCCGCCTCGCTGGCGGCCTGCGCGAAGATGGCGGTGGCCGGCAGCAGGTTGCCCGGCGCGATCGGGTAGCAGAAATACGCGGCGCTGACGCCCGCCATCGCCGAGCTGACGGCGCGGAAGTCGAGCA
>NZ_LZKC01000290.1:0-780 GCF_001672685.1 Mycobacterium sp. E2462 | reverse complement strand
ACCGGCGCGGCGGCGTGGCTGGGATCCGCGGTGTGGTGGAAGGCGCTGCTGGCGCTGGCCGTCGCGCTGGCGCTGACCGTCGGTGTCAACTACGCCAACGACTATTCCGACGGCATCCGCGGCACCGACGACGACCGCGCCGGTCCGGTCCGCCTGGTCGGGTCGCGGCTGGCCGCGCCGCGGTCGGTGCTGACCGCGGCGGTCGCGAGCCTGACCGTCGGCGCGCTGTCCGGCCTGGCGCTGGCGCTGTTCAGCGCGCCGTGGCTGATCGCCGTGGGCGCCGCCTGCATCGCCGGGGCGTGGCTGTACACGGGCGGTGCCAAGCCGTACGGCTACGCCGGATTCGGTGAGGTCGCCGTGTTCGTCTTCTTCGGCTTGGTGGCGGTGCTCGGCACCGAGTACACCCAGGCGCTGCGGGTGGACTGGGTGGGCGCCGCGCTGGCCGTCGCGACCGGTGCGTTGTCGTCGTCGGTGCTGGTGGCCAACAACCTGCGCGACATCCCCACCGACGCGCAGTCGCACAAGATCACCTTGGCGGTGCGGCTCGGCGACGCCCGCACTCGGGTGCTCTACCAGGCGCTGCTGGCGACGGCCGCGGTGATCACCCTGGCCCTGACGGCGGCGACGCCGTGGTGCGCCGCCGGGCTTCTCGCCACGCCGTTGGCGCTGCGGGCGCTGGCCCCGGTGCGGTCCGGCCGCGGCGGCGCCGCGCTGATCCCGGTGTTGCGGGACACCGGCCTGGCCATGGTGGTGTGGGCGATCGCGGTGGCCGCGGCGCTG
>NZ_LZKC01000289.1:0-13222 GCF_001672685.1 Mycobacterium sp. E2462 | reverse complement strand
TGATCCACTCGGCACGGCCCCAACGCGCCCACGCCCAGCCCATCACCACCGCCGTCAACAGAGAAGCGCCCGCGCGGGCAAGCACCATTTCGGGCGCACCGGGAAACGCGACGGCGGTGGCCACCAGGACAACGGGATTGATCGCCGGCGCGGCCAGCATGAACGCCAGCGCCGCGGCGCCCGTCGCCCCGCCGTCGCCGAACAATCGCCGCGCCAACGGCACCGAGCCACACTCGCAGCCGGGCAGCGCCGCCCCGCCGATGCCCGCGGCGAGCACCGCCAGCCCTGGGCGCCGGGGCAGCCAGCGGGCCAGGCGCTGCGGCGAGACGAACGCCGCGATCAGGCCGCTGACCACGACACCGAGAACCAGGAACGGCACAGCCTGCACGAAGACCCCGCAGAACACCGTCCCCACGGTCGACAGCGCGGCGCTGTCGAGGACCGTGGCGCGCAGCGTCGTCGCCGACAGCGCGCAGATCAGCAGGAGGCCGACAAGGACTTCCATGGACCCCGGCCGCAGACTGCGCCCGGATTTCAGCGTCGGCACCGCACCATTATTCCGCGCGGGCGCGCGTTGTCCGGTCAAGACGTGCTAGCGGTCGCGGGTCGTTTCGCCGTCGGCGTCGTCTTGCCAGGTGCCCGGCATCATCGGCATCGTGGGGCCGCCGCCGAACTCGTCGCCGGCGAGCGTCGTCAGGCCCGCCGCCGCGCCGGCCGCCGCCTTGCGCGCAGTTCCGGCGAATCCCAGCGTGCCGGCTCCGCGGTCGGAGGCGGCCGCCGGTTCGTCGCCCGGGCCACCCCAGTCCGGATTCACGTCGACGTTCATGTCCATGAATTCGTCCGCGTGATCGCGTTGCCGCTGGCGCCGTCGCCGCTGCGGGCGCCGCGGCCGGCGCCGCGAGGGGGGTGTGGCCGAGCACGGGCGCCAGAGTGGGCGCGGGCGCGACGGGCGCGGGCGGTGGGGCGACTGCGACTGCCGGCTGCGGTATGGCGGACAGGCCCGCCAACCCCGCGAACCCACCCAGGGCGCCGACCGGAGCAACGGCGAGCAGGAGCGCGGGCGCGAACAACTCCGGTTGGCTCGTGAAGATTTCGAGGATGTGCGTCGGCCAGTCGAACAGCGCGAGCTGGACGATGTATTGGAACGCCAACGCGGGATTGTGCACCAGGTAGTAACCGAACTGCTCGAAGTCCTCGAGGAGCTCCAAGGCCCGCACCACCCAGAAGATCGGCTGGCCGGCGTTGGTGTAGGCGTCGTAGTCGAGCCCGTTCACCGTGCCCTGTGCGGGATCCCAGTTGATGCCCAGGTTCTTGAGGATGTTGGCGATGAAGTCGTTGAAGGGATTATCGATCGTGGGGTCGTGATCCGGGTCCCCCGAATCATCGCTCGCAGCATCGGCTTTCACGATCGGCGGCGCCGGGTCGGCCTGCGGCGTGGCCGCCACCGCGGCGGTGGAAACGGCTTGGTAGGTGGTCATCGTGGTGGCCGCCTGCACCCACATCCGCGCGTAGTCGGCCTCGTTGACCGCGATAGGTATCGTGTTGAGCCCAAAGAAGTTGGTGGCGACCAGGACGCCGTGCACCACATGATTGGTCGCCAGCTCGGGCAACGTCGGCATGGCCGCCAGCGCGCTGGTATAGGCGGCGGCGACGACCTCGTGCTGGGCCGCCGCCGTGGCGCTGTCGGCGCTGGACCGGGCCAGCCATTCCAGGTAAGGCGCGTGCGCGGCCGCGTATGACTCCGCGCTCGGCCCCTGCCAGGCACCCGCCTGCGTGGCCTCCAACACCGCGCTCAATTGTGTGGCTGCCGAAGCATATTCGGCGCTCAGATCGGAGTACGCACTTGCCGCCGCGAGCAACGAGGCGGGTCCCGCGCCGCTGCTGAGCAGCGCCGAATGCACTTCCGGGGGCGAGGCCATCCATATGGGCGCCGTCATAACGAACTCCTCGGGCTGGGCTGATCCTGAGGAGCTTAATGAATATGATTGTCGTTATCAACACAACGGCGGCGCTCAGATCAACGGGCGCCCCGCCCGGATCCTGCGGTCGACGTCCCACAGCAAGACGTTGAACGGGAAGTGGCGGACGAACCGCGGCAGGCGCCGGTTCACCGCGGCCAGCACCGCGATGATCCGGTCAAAGCGTTGTTGCCGGGTCGCATCCCACGGCAGGCGCATCTCCTCGCGAAACCGCGCGGGCAAGAAGCCGGTGGTGATCAGCAGCGCGAGGCCCTCGGTCACACGTTGGACGGGGCCAGGCAACCGCAGGCCCCGGATGCGGTTCGCCGCAATGGGATACAGATACTCGCGCACGGCGTCGTCGATGTGCACCGTGGCCAGCGACTCCCGCCAGTACCGGTCGAACGCCTCCCGGTCCGGCGGCCACATGTGCTCGGGCACCTGCAACGTGGTGGCCAGCGCCATGCCCTCGCGATAGTGGCGGTCGGCGTCCGCACCTTCGAGTTCACCGATGAACATCCGGTAGATGTCGACGCCGCCCTTGTACAAGCAGGCGCCCACCCACAATTGCAGGCCAGGGTCGAAGGCGTTGTACCTCACCGGGCTGTCGGGTGTCGAGTAGACCTGCGCGTGCGCCCGGTTCACCGCGCGACGGAAGGCGGCCTTCTGAGCATCGCTACCGTTGGTCGCCACCGCGAGATAGGTGAAGGTGGTGCGAGCCCGTTTGATCGGGTGCAGGTCGACGCGACCGCTTTCCACGCGGCTCTCCATGACGCCGTATCCGACGCCGGGCTGCGCCAGCTGCATGATCACGTTCGCCGGTCCGGCGAGCAAGGCGATGCCCATAAGGCCCTCGTCGATGCCTAACGCGCGGCGGCCGCGGCCGGTGCGGCGCGGCGGCCGGGGCGGGTCGGCAATGGGGCGTTCGACGTGCCGCATCGGTGGGTCGACCGGCTGTCGGATTGCCATGATCGGGTCCTTCCCCGCAGCCCGCTAATGTGCGAACGCTCGTTTCCTGATAGTGTCGCGGTGCACGCGTGGTGTCAAGATGGTTGGTATGAGCGAGACGCCCAGCGCGCGGCCCTATCGCGGGGTCGAGGCCACCGAACGGCTGGCCGCTCGGCGCAACCGGCTCCTCGCCGCCGGGCTGGATCTTCTCGGGGCGGACCAGCAAAGCATGGCGGCGGTCACCGTCCGCGGCGTGTGCCGCAAGGCGGGACTCGCCGCGCGCTACTTCTACGAAAGCTTCGCCGACAAGGACCAGTTTGTCGCTGCCGTCTTCGACTGGGTCGCCGCGGAACTGGCGGCCACCACCCAGGCGGCGGTGGCCGCCGTACCGCCGCACGAACAGACCCGCGCGGGCATGGCCAACATCGTGCGGACCATCGCCGACGATGCCCGCCTCGGCCGGCTGCTGTTCAGCACCCAACTCGCCGATCCCGTGGTGGTGCGCAAGCGCGCCGAATCGCGGGCCCTGTTCGCGATGCTGTCCGGGCAACACGTGGGTAACGCATTGCGGATGCCGGCGAACGACCGGATCAAGGCCGCGGCGCATTTCGTGGTCGGCGGCGTCGGGCAGACCATCAGCGCCTGGCTGGCCGGTTTCGTCCGGCTGGAACCCGAGCAGCTCGTCGACCAACTGGCGGCGTTGATCGACGAACTCGCCGAGCCCGACCTCTACCGGATCACCGACACCGCGGTCGACGCCACGGTCCGCGACTGACTACCCGCCCACGCTCACACGCGGTGGGCTCCAGTCGCGGGTCGCCGCCAACGAAAAGTCGCTCAGAGTACTCGAAAGCGCTTCTCGCAGAGCTTCGTTGGAGTTATGGCAGCCCAACTCGTAGGCGAGGGCCGAGACGAACACCCGCCCGTTCAGCCGCCCGGACAACAACGCCAGTGCCCCGTTGGTGCAATGCATCGTGCCCGCGGTGACGCCCGGGTAGACGGACTTGATCGCGAAGCAGTCGGCCTCGGTCCCGTCCGGCCGGTTCACCTGCGGGGCAATCACGCCGAGGTTCGACGACACGACGGTGGTGGCGCTGCCGGTGATCACGCTGATCAACCGCCGAAAGACCCATTTCGGTATCAACGGGACCAACGGCAGCAGCTCCCAGCGCTGGTCGGGCGCGTCGTTGTGGGCGATCAACGCCGCCTTGATCGCGGCGCGGATCGGGCGCAGGTCCCGCGGCGCCGGAACGGGGTCCACGACGACGTCGACATTGATGACCGCGTTGGCGCGGGTGTCCCCGGGCGTGCGCTCGTTGAGCGGCATGCCGACCGTGACGGAGCCGTCCGCCGCCACCCGCCCCACGCGGTGGGCCAGCTGCGCCGCCAGCCCCGCCAGCAGCGCGTTGCTGGTTCCGCCGAGCGCGTTCGCGCGGGCGTCCCACTGGTCGGCGTCGATGAAGACGGTGGCCATCGGCAGCGCGATGGGTCGATCCGGGTCGACGGGCGGGGCGGGTCGAGCGCGTGCCGGGGCGACCGGTGCGGCGCCGACACGGCTCGCGCGCGCCTGCCGCACGGCCGCCAGCACGGCCCGGCCGACGCCGGGCGCGTCGCTCGCGGCCTGGCGTGCGTCCTCGCGCAGCGCGGTGGAACGCGTCCGCCGCGCGGCGGCAGGCCAGGCGACCGGCTGCTCGATGCCGCCGGCCGCATCGGCCAGGGCTTCGCACAACCCGACACCGTCGGTGAGGCAGTGAGTGACAACCAGGCTCACCGCTCCGCCGCCCTCGGTGAACGGCAGCACCGCGAGGTGCCAGCCGGGCCCGCGTTCGGCGTCCGGCTGATGGCCGCCCTGCTCGCGGCACCACGCCTCGAACGCATCGCGGGGCCGGGGCGCCGCGATGACCAGCTCGGGTTCGTCGCGGGGCGCGACCCAGCGGTGCCGGCCGAATGGCAACGGGGAGCGCTCGATGCGCCGCGACAGCCGCCCTCGCCGCAGCAGGCGATGGAACGTGCGGACGCCGTCGAGATCGACGTCGCGGTCGTAAACCCAGATGCACTGCAGCAGGCTGGTGGCGCCGGTCGCCCGCTCGCCGAGGAACAGCGTTTGGTCGGCCAAGTCCAGGACGTTGTTCATCGTCGACGGCTCCTTGCTGGGGCGCGCGCCCGCACCCGATCGTGTTCTACCTAGGCCGCGACCACGTCGGGCTGGTCGGGGGTGGTTTCGATGACGCGCGTGAATTCCTGGCGCAACGTCGCGATGTAGCGATGCACCGACTCGCGCGCGACGTCGTTGTCGGGGAACGAAATCGTCACGGTGGTCCGCTCGACGTGCCGGTTGATCCACATGTTGATCCCACCGGCGGACAGGCTGTCGCCGTAAGTTCCGAAGTTCATCTCGGCCCACAGGCCGACCAGGGGAATCTTGCGGAAGTCGAGGAACGACACCATCATCGGCAGCTGCGAGGGCAGCGTGATGCCGAGTTCATCCGGGGTCGCCAACTCCAGGACCCGTTCGACCGGTACGGCCGCGAGGTCCTTGGCGGCGTCGAAGGACTTCTGTGCCGCCCGCGCCGCCTCGGGGAACGAGTCGCCCCCGGTCGGCACGGTGACCGGGATGAGGCTGGCGAACCATCCCACCGTCATGGAGTCGATGCCCGGTGAGCGGGTGTCCTTGGCTGTAAACCCGAAAAATGTTTCCTTGCCGGTCAATTGGTGTTCAGCCAGCGCCGTGCAGGCCAGCACCCCGCCGATGAACCGGGCGCCCGCCGCGACGCAGGCCGCGTCGAACGACTCGGTGCCCGCCGCGTCGAGCAGTTCGACCGTCACCAGGTCCCCCTTGCAGCTGGCCCACGTGTCGCCCAGGGGCAGCGGGAAGCTCGGCCAGTCCCCCTCGGTCTCGCGGGCGAACTCGATCCAGTCCTTGATCTCCGGGGAGGACAGGGTCAGGCTGGCCGCGTTTCCGCGCTGGCGGGCGGTGTAATCGCGGTAGCTCCTGACCTCCGGCAGCGTGGTCGGGCGCCGACCATGCGCCCCCAGCGCCAGCTCCTGGTAGGCGAGTTGGATGTCGAGGAAGATGAGCGCGGCGGAGAGACCGTCGATGTGCAGGTGGTCGACGCTGGCGTAGAACGTGAAGTGGTCGGCTCCCTGAACGATCCCGTAGGTGAAGCAACCCCACCCGAGCGTTTCGGGGGTGGTGGTCAGGACGTGCTCGCGGGCCTGCTCGGGGCTCATGGTCCCGAACGACACCGGAGCGAGCTCGATGACTTCTGGATCGACGGCGTGACGGACGAGCATGCCGTCAATGAATTCATACCAGCTGTGATAGGTGTCCTGGCTGCGCACGTGTGCGTTGATCGCCGCGGTCATCGCCGAGAAGTCGCACTCCCCCGGGATGTCCCACGCGACGACCATCAGGCGCGGCAGCTGCCTGTTCAACGTCTTGCCGTGAAACGCCGTCCAGAGATGTTGGGTCTGTTGATAACTCGCAGCCGCATTGCTGCGCGGTGCATTGCGCGCCGCTTCCTGCGCCTCGGGCGTCACCAGCCACGTGGTCAGCAGACCGTGCGGTGGTTGCCATTCGCTAATGTTTCCGAGTGCGACCATTGTCGAGTCCTTAGATTCCTGATCCGTGGTTCGGTGCGCGCCATGGCGGGGGGAACGTTGCGCGGAAAGCTGCTCTCGTGGTTTCGATTCCGTTCGGGCTGGGAATCTCCTCACGAGCGGCCAGTGGAGAAGTTGATGCTCACCGCGTCCATAGCGCCCCCGATGTCGCTGAGGGGGACGGTAATGGACGCATGTGAAATTCGCGCCTTTTTAGGAACATTCACATTCCACCGCGAACATCACGGGACCCGCGTACCGTTATTCGGTCGCTCGGTGTCGGCCAGGCGGCGCGGACAGCGCGGTTGCCTAAGATGAACATCCATGGCCCGTCAGGTAAACCGTCGTCGTAGCCCCCTCGGTTCGGAGTACCCCGTTACGGGTCCGCTGTCGTTGCTCGTCGACCGACTGTTGGCCGCCAGCCGGCACACCGGGCCGCGCCTGTACCGGATCCTGTGGGGCGTGCAGGCGCCGCCCGCGCCCGATGCTCGCGCAGCTGAATGACCGACATCCATTGACGTGGTTCGCGTTTCGCGCCGGAGATCCGCCGGGTTCAGGGAAAAAGCGGCAGGTGCCACAGCCGCATGCCGGTGCGCAGCATCCACAACCGCATCATGGTCAGCCGCAGGATGCGCAGCGCGCCCGAGATCAAAAAGAAGGCCAGCGGTAACTCGATGAGCAGCGCGGTGCACAGCGAGAGCCAGAGGTCGCGCGGGCCGGCCGTCATCAGGTCGAACCACGCGTCACAGATCAGCAGCACCCCCGAAGTGAAAGCGGCGAACAGCACGACTTGGCGGCGCAGATAACCGAACACCGCGGTGGCAACCATGAACACCACCAGCAGCATGTCGAAGCCCACCCAGGTGGCCTGCCAATTGTGCGCGACGTAGTTCTCCGGCAGTGTGACGGACAAATATCCGAGCCACGGGATCATCGCGACCGACCCGCCGATCATCAGGCTCAACCGGATGCGGCGAAGCCGGGCCAGCAGCGCCGGATCGACCAGGTCACCGAGGGGCTGCTCCAGCCGGGAGATGAGGTCTCGCCGCTGCGCGGGCGTCAGGGCCGCGATCTGCGCGTCGGTCAGGATGCCGTCGGTCATCACACGCATTGTCCCGCGTCGGCGGGCCGGCGCTCAGGAGCTCGCGGTCACCGGCGGGCGACGGTCCGCGGCGGTCCTGGGTACAGCCCGCGCCTCGGTCGGGTCGAACTCGGAGACCCAGCAGGCGAATTCGAGGGTGATGCCGTCGGGATCGAAGAAGTAGAACGAGCGCACGTACACCCCGGGGTGCAGCGTCTTGGACACCTGCCATTCGCTCGTGTCGTGATTGAGAACCGGGCCGACCCGGACCCCCTTGTCTTTGAGGCGCTGGCGGTAGGCGTCGAACTTCTCGGCCGGGACGTGAAACGCCAAGTGATTCATGGTGCTCACCGCGCTGGTGATCTCGCCGATGCCCGGTATCGCGGCCGGTGAGGAGATTCCGGGGACCCGGTCCGGCGCGTCGGCGAACCAGAAGAAGGCGACGCAGTCACCGTTACCCGCGTCGAAGAAGAAGTGCTGCCCCTGGCCGCCGGGCAGGTCGAGCGACTTGATCAGCGGCATACCGAGGACGTTGCTGTAGAAGTCGACGGTGCGGGCCATGTCCGAACACACCAGGGCGACGTGATTGATCCCGCCGAGTTCGAATTCCGTGTTCGTGTAATGCGGCTTGATCATCGTGCGTCTCCTCCCCGGCACCGGGCCCGGCGAGCCTGGCCAAGACCTGAATGTGAATTTAACATCATCAGTCTTGGCCCCGGCCAGCCCCGGTGCGCCCGACGCCGGGGCCCGGGGTCGCGCCGGCGGTTGCCGCCGGGCCGCCCGCCGCAAAGGAGGACCGCGCCAGTGACTCGTCGCAGCGGTGCCGCCGGGGTCGTCCGCGAGTTCGTCGGGTTACCGTCGCCGACCGCCGGGCGCGCCGGGGCGGGCGGTCACCCGTGCCAGGGGCTGTACCACCGCGGGGTGGGACGCAAGCCCAAGGTTGCCGTCATCGCCACGCATTACCAAATCGACTTTTCCGAGCACTATCTCGCCGACTACCTGGCCACCCGCGGCGTCGGGTTCCTCGGCTGGAACACCCGGTTCCGCGGCTTCGAAACAAGCTTCTTGCTGGACCACGCATTGGTGGACATCGGGGTGGGGGTACGGTGGCTGCGCGAGGTTCAAAAGGTGGATGCCATTGTGCTGCTGGGAAATTCGGGCGGGGGTTCGCTGATGGCCGCCTACCAGGCGCAGGCGGTGGCCCCGAACGTCACGCCGTTGGACGGCATGCGCCCGGCGGCCGGGGTAACCGAGCTGCCGCCCGCCGACGGTTACGTCGCCACCGCCGCCCACCTCGGACGCCCGGATGTGCTCACGGCCTGGATGGACGCGGCCGTCACCGACGAGCGGGACCCGGTGGCCACCGACGACGGCCTCGACCTGTTCAACCAGTGCAACGGGCCGCCCTACTCCCCGGAGTTCCTGGCGAACTACCGCCGAGGCCAGGTGGCACGCAACCACGCCATCACCGACTGGGCCGAGAAAGAGCTGAAAAGGGTTCGGACGGCGGGCTTTTCGGATCGCCCGTTTTCTGTCATGCGCACCTGGGCCGACCCCCGCATGGTCGATCCCAGCATCGAACCGACCAAGCGGGCGCCGAACACCTGCTATGCGGGGGTTCCGGCCAAGGCCAACCGCTCGGCGCACGGCATCGCCGCCGCCTGCACGCTGCGCAACTGGTTGGGCATGTGGAGCCTGCGGGTCGCGCAGACACGGGCCGAACCCCACCTGGCCCGCATCGACTGTCCGGCCCTGGTGATCAACGCCGACGCCGACACCGGCGTCTTCCCGTCGGACGCACGCCGCCTGTACTCCGCGCTCGCCGGTGCCGACAAGACGCAGGTGTCGATCGACACCGACCATTACTTCACCACGCCGGGCGCTCGCAGCGAGCAGGCCGACATCATTGCAGGATGGATCAGCAAGCGGTGGCTTCGAAACAATCCTTGAGAGTCCTCGCCCACTTCGTCCCCGGTGCCAAAGTGCTGGATTTCCTTGCCGGAGAACGGGAGTGGCTGGACATCCGGTGGTGCCCGGAAGACGCGCAAGAGCTGTTCGACGCGGAGTTGCCCGAGGCGGAGGTCATTTGGCACGTCTTGCGTCCGCTGTCCGGCGCCGACCTGCGCCGCGGAAACCGCCTGCGGCTGGTGCACAAGCTGGGCGCGGGGGTGAACACGATCGACGTGGCGACCGCCACGGAGTTGGGCATCTCCGTCGCCAACATGCCGGGCGCGAACGCCCCCTCGGTGGCCGAGGGCACCGTGCTGCTGATGCTGGCGGCGCTGCGCAGGCTGCCGGCGCTGGACGCCGCCATCCGCCGGGGCGACGGCTGGCCGACGGACCCGCAACTCGGCGAGACCGTGCGTGACGTCGGCGGCTGCACCGTCGGATTGATCGGTTACGGCAACATCGCCAAACGGGTCGGCGACATCGTCGCCGCGATGGGCGCCACTGTGCTGCACACCAGCACCCGCGATGACGGGCGGCCCGGTTGGCGGCGGTTGCCCGACCTGTTGGCGACCAGCGACATCGTGTCGCTGCACCTGCCGTTGACCGACCGGACCCGGCACCTGCTCGATCGGGATGCACTGGCAGGCATGAAGCCAAACGCGGTGCTGGTCAACACGTCTCGAGGGGCCGTCATCGACGAGGCGGCCCTTGTGGAGGCACTGCGGAACGGCCGGCTGGCGGCCGCGGGCCTCGACGTCTTCGAGGTCGAACCGGTGGCACCCGACAACCCCCTGCTCGCCCTGCCGAACGTCGTGCTCAGCCCGCACGTCACGTGGTACACCGCCGACACCATGCGGCGCTACCTCACCGAGGCGGTCGCCAATTGCCGGCGCCTGCACGACGGGGAGCCGCTGGCCCATGTCGTCAATCAACCGACCGGTTGTTAGCTTGGAAGGTGCTGGCCGTAACGGCGTCCGCACGCAATGGAAGGCGACCAATGCCGATCGCGATTTCTTCTGAGCATCAAGACCTGGCCGACTCCGTGCGGTCGCTGGTGGCGCGGATCGCGCCGTCGGAGGCGCTGCACGCGGCGATGGACGCGCCGCTCGACGAGCTGGTGAATCCCCCGGCGTATTGGCGCGCCGCCGCCGAGCAGGGCCTGCACGGCGTGCACTTGGCCGAATCCGTGGGCGGACAGGGATTCGGCATCCTCGAGTTGGCCATCGTACTGGCGGAATTCGGTTACGGGGCGGTCCCCGGACCGTTCGTGCCGTCGACGATCGCCAGCGCGCTGATCAGCGCGCACGACCCGGATTCCACGGTGCTGGCCGAGCTGGCGTCGGGTGCGGCTATCGCCAGCTACGCCCTGGAATCCGGCCTCACCGCGACCCGGCACGCCGACAAATTGGTGATTCGCGGGGAGGCTCGCGCGGTCCCCGCCGCGGGGCAGGCCACGCTGCTGGTGCTTCCGGTCGCGATCGACAGCGGCGTCGAGTGGGTGGTGCTGCCCGCCGAACAGCTCGAATTCGAGCCGGTGCGCAGCATCGATCCGCTGCGGCCCGTCGCGCACGTGCGCGCCAACGCCGTCGAAGTCGGTGCGGACGCCGCGCTGACGAACCTGAGCCAAGCGACCGCGCAGGCCCTGATCACGACGCTGTTGTCCGCCGAGGCCATCGGCGTCGCCCGCTGGGCGACCGACACGGCCTCGCACTACGCCAAGATTCGTGAGCAGTTCGGCAGGCCGATCGGCCAGTTCCAGGCGATCAAGCACAAGTGCGCCGAGATGATCGCCGACACCGAGCGGGCCACCGCCGCGGTGTGGGACGCCGCCCGGGCTCTCGACGAGGCCGGTGAAAACGGTTGGGACACTGCCGGTTCACACGTCGAGTTCGCCGCTGCCGTGGCGGCCACGCTGGCCCCGACCGCCGCGCAGCGATGCGCGCAGGACTGCATCCAGGTGCACGGCGGCATCGGCTTCACCTGGGAGCACGACACCAACGTGTTCTACCGGCGGGCGCTGCTGCTGGCGGCCTCGTTCGGGCGCAGTTCGGAATATCCGCAGAAGGTGCTGCACACCGCGACGACCAGCGGCATGCGGGCGGTCGACATCGACCTCGATCCCGACACGGAAAAGCTGCGCGACGAGATCCGCACCGAGGTCGCGGCGCTCAAGGCGCTGGACCGCGACCAGCGCAAGGTCGCGATCGCCGAGGGCGGCTGGGTGTTGCCCTACCTGCCGAAGCCGTGGGGCCGCGCCGCCAGCCCGGTCGAGCAGATCATCATCGCCCAGGAGTTCACCGCCGGCCGGGTCAAGCGACCACAGACGGGCATCGCGACTTGGATCATCCCGTCGATCGTGGCGTTCGGCACCGAGGAACAGAAGCAACGCTTCCTGCCGCCGACGTTTCGCGGCGAGATGATCTGGTGCCAGCTGTTCTCGGAGCCGGGCGCCGGTTCGGACCTGGCCAGCCTCAGCACCAAGGCGACCCGAACCGACGGGGGTTGGCGCATCACCGGCCAGAAGATCTGGACCACCGCCGCGCAACTGTCGCAGTGGGGCGCACTGCTCGCCCGCACCGACTCCAGCGCGCCGAAACACAACGGCATCACGTACTTCCTGCTGGACATGAACAGCGAAGGCGTCGAAGTCAAGCCGCTGCGTGAGCTCACCGGCAATGCGTTGTTCAACACGGTGTACATCGACGACGTGTTCGTGCCCGACGAGTGCGTGCTCGGCGAGGTGAATCGGGGCTGGGAGGTCAGCCGCAACACGCTGACCGCCGAGCGGGTTTCGATCGGCAGCAGCGAGGCCAACTTCCTGGCCACGCTGGCACAGTTCGTCGAGTTCATGCGCGACGGACACTTCGACCAGGTTGCCCGGCACCGCGCGGGGCAGCTGATCGCCGAGGGGCACGCCGCCAAGGTGCTGAACCTGCGATCGACGCTGCTGACCTTGGCCGGCGGTGACGCCATGCCGTCGGCGGCGATCTCGAAGTTGCTGTCGATGCGCACCGGGCAGGGTTACGCCGAATTCGCGGTCTCGGCCTTCGGGGTCGACGCGGCGATCGGCGACACCGCCCAGCCGCCCGGGACGTGGGGCGAATACCTGTTGGCCAGCAGGGCCACCACGATTTACGGCGGAACGTCCGAGGTGCAGCTCAACATCATCGCCGAACGCCTGCTGGGCCTGCCGCGCGATCCGTAGTCGCCGCGCGATCCGTAGTCGTCGCGACGGCCGGACCAAAAAGGCCATGCCGACCTGACTTGCGTCAGATCGGCATGGTTCCCCCCTTTTGGAGCCGGCCAGCCTAGGGATGTCGGCACGTCGAGGCTGGCCGGCGCTCATGAGGTGGTGTCTCACCACCACCAATTCCACCAGTGGTGCTGGAGGCCGCCGCCCCAGCCACCGCGACCCCAGCCGCCGTGGCCCCAGCCGCCGTGGCCCCAGCCACCGCGACCCCAGCCACCATGACCCCAGCCACCATGGCCGCCGCCCCAACCGGGCCGGTCGGGAATGATGCCGGGGCCGCCGTGCGGGCCGGCCACGGCGATGCCAGTGGTGGGCGCGGGAGCGGCCTGCGCTGCGGGAGCACCCCCGAAAAGCAGCGCGCCGGCGACCGCTCCCGCACCCATAGCGCTGGCGGCGGCGCCGCGTTGGGCTCGAGGGGAGATGGTGATCGTGGGG
>NZ_LZKC01000288.1:0-16176 GCF_001672685.1 Mycobacterium sp. E2462 | reverse complement strand
GGTTCGGCCGCCCAACTGGCCACCGGCGTGCTCATCGCCGGCCACGAGACGACCGCGAACATGATCAGCGCGCAGCAACTAGCAGAGGCAAAGATCCGAGATTTCGCCGGAGCCCTACCAAGCTCAGTAGCCGAGCGGCTGACTGACCGCTTTTAGCTAAACGGCGACACGTCCAGAACGGACTTCATTGCAGACTATACGCGCCCGCGCCACCGAGCGCGATCCCTTCTGCGCTCGGAAGGTATTGATATTTACTTAACAGTTGCCATGGGCCATGGACAGCCGGTTGGGCGGCGGCGTCAGCAACGTTCGAGAACGGGACACCGCGCGATTTACGCCCCTGACCGGGAAACTTAGCGGCTGAGCGGCCCCACAGCGAACGATCGGGCCACTGAGTCGGCCGCGGCTTGTCGCGCGGCGGGTTGGTAATTCCTTCGATGTACGAGCAGAAGAGGTCCGGTGCGGGCGCGATAGGCCCGCCGCAGTACCGTTCGGGCTCATGGTGGCGACCGGGATCGGGCGGCTGGCGGGTCGCGGCGTGGTGGTGTCGGGCGGCAGTCGCGGAATCGGACGCGCCGTGGCGGAGCTGGTGGGCAGCCTCGGCGCCGGCGTCGTCGTCAACGGGCGCGACGACGGTGCGGTGCGGGACACCGTCGGCGCCATCACCGCGGCGGGTGGCCGCGCCGTCGCGCTGGCGGGACCCGCCGACGACGAGGCCGTCGCCCGGGCGCTGGTCGACGAGTGTGTCGGCGCGTTCGGACGGCTCGACGCGCTGATCAATTGCGCGGGCACCGCCGAACCCGTCGGCTCCTCCATCCTCACCATTTCGGCGGCCGAATTCGACGAGCTGATCGGCGCGCACCTGCGCACGGTGTTCCACACCTGCCGGGCCGCCGCTCCCGTGCTGGCCGCCCAGGGTTCGGGCGCCATCGTCAACACCAGCTCCGTCGCGTTCCTGGGCGACTACGGCGGCACCGGCTATCCCGCCGGCAAAGGCGCCGTCAACGCGTTGACTCTGGCCATCGCGGCGGAACTGAAGGGCGCCGGGGTGCGGGCCAACGTGGTGTGCCCCGGCGCCAGGACGCGGCTGTCCACCGGCGCGGAGTACGAAGACCACATCGCGGACCTGCACCGCAGGGGGCTGCTCGACGAGCTGACCATGAGGGCCTCGCTGGACAGCGCGCCGCCGGAGTTCGTCGCGCCGGTGTACGCCTACCTGGCCAGCGACCTGGCCCGCGATGTGACGGGCCAAATCCTGGTCGCCGCAGGCGGATTCGTCGGCAGGTTCGATCGGCCCAGCCCCCGCGTGCTGGCCTATCGCGATCACCACAGCGCCGGGCCGTGGTCGATCGACGACGTGCACACGATGGTGAGCGCCGCGCCCCGCGCCGACTGAACCGGAGGCGCGTGCCGAAGCCGCTCGTTACCGGTGTGCGCTGCCCGGCCGCGGCCTACGCTATCCGGGAAACTCAGGAGGTCTCGTGACAACGCCATCGAACCCGCTCGACCCTGTCGCCAGCGAACGGCTGTCCCACGCCGGCAAGGTGTTCACCTCCGACCTGTCGATCAACGAGTTCGCGCTGCTGCACGGCGCAGGATTCGAGCCGATCGAGCTGGTCATGGGCGTGTCGGTGTACCACGTCGGCTACCAGTTCTCGGGCATCAGGCAGCAGTCGGAACTACCGGTGCTCACCGAGGCGACGTATCGGGCCCGGTGGAACGCGATGTCGCGAATGCAGGCCGAGGCCGACGCGCTGGGCGCCGACGGGGTGGTGGGCGTCCGGCTGGATTGGCGGCACCAGGGCGAGGGCGAACACCTCGAGTTCATCGCCGTCGGCACCGCGGTCCGGTACACGGCGAAACCGGGCGCGTATCGGCGGCCCAACGGGCAGGCGTTCAGCAGCCACCTCTCCGGCCAGGACCTGACGACGCTGCTGCGGTCCGGGTACGCGCCCGTGGCCTTCGTGATGGGTAACTGCGTGTTCCACGTGGCGGTGCAGGGCTTCCTGCGCACGTTGAGCCAGATGGGCCGCAACGCCGAGATGCCGCAGTGGACGCAGGGCAACTATCAGGCCCGGGAGCTGGCGATGTCGCGCATGCAGAGCGAGGCCGAGCGCGACGGCGGCACGGGCGTCGTCGGCGTGCACTTCGCCATCTCGAACTATGCGTGGGGGCTGCACACGGTCGAGTTCTACGTCGCGGGCACGGCCGTGCGGCGCGTCGGCGAGGCTCAGAACCTGACGCCCTCGCTCGTGTTGCCGATGAGCGACTGATGACGGGCTTCGATCATCAGCGCGTCAGCCAGGCCATCGGGGCTGCGCTGGGCGGCCCCGGCGGCGTCGGGGTGGTGCTGCGCGCGTTCTGCGGCGTGCCCGGCGTCCTCCTGGCGCCGGCGCGGCGGGGCATCTTCCGCTCGCAGCCGCAGCAGGTGCAGATCGGGGAGTGGCGCTACGAGGTCACCGGCGACGAAAGGTTGCGCGCCGCCCACGTCGTGCACGGCATCGTCCTGGCCGAGGAGGTGTTGCCCGCCGGCAGCGTGGGTGGCCATGTGGCCAGGGCGCTCGGGCAGCTGGTCGCCGGCTACGGCCCGACGATCGTCCCCAACATCGAAGCGGCCCTGGAAGTCCTCGAGACCTCGGCAGGGCCGCTGACCTGAGACCGGCCGGGTCAGCTGCCGCGCGTCAGGCGACCGGCGGCGAAGTCGGCCGCCTGGTCCACCATGCCGGCCTCCACGTACTGCCGGTGCCCGAGCGGGTTGCTGCCGTCGGAGCAGATCGGGTCGCCCGGCACGCATAGCTCGAGCGTCTTCGGCGCGTACAGCGGCCCGATGTCCACCGGCGGCTGGTTGATGATGCCCATGAACCGGGTGGACGGCTTGCCGAACAGCGTCACCGCGGCGACGTGGTTGGCGACCTCGGAGGGCATCGGCTGCAACGCCTGCACCAGCTGCACGCCGTCCGGCACGGCGCTTTCGGTGACGAACCCCACCACGGCAGCGCCCTGCGAATACCCGCCCAGCACCATCTTCGTCCGCGGACAGTTGGCCGCCATCTGCTCGACGTGGGAACTCGCGTCGCTGATGCCGTCGACGGCGGTGGGGAAGTCGGTCGATGCCGGGTAGTTCACCGGGTACTCGCCCACCGTTTTGCCGCCGACGTGCGAACGGAGCGTGTCGACGAAACTCTGGCCGATGCGGCCCACGCCGGGAGGTTCTGCGGTGCCCCTGGCGAACACCACCTCGACATCGGGACAGGGGTCGGCGGACGCAGCCGGGGCGGAGCCGATGAATTGGCCCCAAAAGGGTGCCAGCGCAGCGCAAGCCAGGCCGGCCAGGGGAGACGCCTTCACAGCGCGATCTTGCCACAGGCAGGCGAGGACCGCGCGTCGAGCCAGGACCGCGGCGCGCGGACGGCCAGGGCGGGCGCGCCCGGCGCGCGTGCGGCAGTCGCCGCTGGTCAGCGGCCCGCGGCCCGGTCGGACAGCCGACGGTGTGTGTATCATCACACCGAATCGCGGTGCGGCGAATGCTCTTGAGTCGGCCGCCGGGCGTCCTGACGTCAGAAAGGCCGAACATGCGGTACGACACCGTGATCAGCAACGGGCGCTGGTTCGACGGCACGGGCTCGGCCTCGGCCGTGCGCAACATCGGTCTGCGCGACGGCCTGGTCGCCACGGTCAGCGACCAGCCGCTCGACAACGCCGGCGCCGACGTCATCGACGCCACCGGCCAGTGGGTCATCCCCGGGATCATCGACATCCACACCCATTACGACGTCGAAATCCTTTGTGCTCCCGAGCTTTCCGAGTCGCTACGGCATGGCGTGACCACGGTCCTGCTGGGTTCGTGTTCGCTGTCGACCGTCTACCTGAACAACGTCGACGCGGGGGACATCTTCGGGCGCGTCGAGGCGATCCCCCGACGCTACGTGATCGAGCACCTCGACGCCGCCCGGTCGTGGACGACGCCAAAGGAGTACGTGGCCGAACTCGAGCGTCTGAACCTGGGGCCCAACGTGGCGGCCTTCATCGGCCACTCCGACATGCGCGCGGCGACGATGGGCCTGGACCGGGCGACCCGCAAGGACGTCAAGGCGTCCGCGGCGGAACTGGCGCGCATGGAGGCGATGCTCAACGAGGCGCTCGACGAGGGCTTCGTCGGAATGTCCTCGCAGCAACTGCTGTTCGACAAACTCGACGGCGAGGTGTGCCGGTCGCGGACCCTGCCGTCGACCTATGCCGGCCCGCGCGAGCTGCGCCGTCTGAATTCAATCCTGCGGCGGCGCAACAAAATTCTGCAGTCGGGGCCCGACATCAAGAACCCGCTGTCCATAGTCTCGCAACTGGCGGCGTCCCTGGGGATCGGCCGCCCACGGCTGCGGACCAGCCTGCTGTCGGCGGCCGACATCAAGGCCATTCCGTTCGTCATCCACCTGATGGACCGGCTGGCGCGCGGCGTCAACGCCCTCGGTGGCGACTTCCGCTGGCAACACCTGCCGGTGCCGTTCGAGGTGTACGCCGACGGCATCTCGCTGGTCATCTTCGAGGAATTCGGCTCCGGCGCGGCCGCTTTGCACCTGCAAAGCGAGGTCGAGCGCAACCACCTGATGCGCGACGAGGAATATCGCCGGGCATTCCGCAAGGACTACGACAGCAGGTTCGGGCCCCGCGTCTGGCATCGTGACTTCTTCGACGCCGAGATCGTGGCGTGCCCCGACGCGTCGGTGGTCGGAAAGTCGTTCGGGCAGGTGGGACTCGACCGCGGCGGGCTGCACCCCGTCGACGCGTTCCTGGATCTGGTGGTGGAGCACGGCGAGAAGCTGCGGTGGCACACCACGATCTCCAACCACCGCCCCGAGGTCCTCAAGAAGCTGGCGCAGAGCGACTGCGTCCAAATGGGTTTCTCCGACGCCGGCGCGCACCTGCGGAACATGGCGTTCTACAACTCCGGGTTGCGGCTGCTGCGCCACGTGTACGAGGCGCAGCGGCGTGGCGCCCCCTTCATGACGGTCGAGCGCGCCGTGCACCGGCTCACCGGTGAGCTCGGGGCGTGGTACGGGATCGATGCCGGCACCCTGCGCGAGGGGGACCGCGCCGACCTCGTCGTGATCAACCCCGACAAGCTGGACGACTCGCTGGACGCCTACGCCGAGAACCCGGTCGAGCCCTACGGTGGGCTGTCGCGGATGGTCAACCGCAACGACGACACGGTGACCGCGGTGCTGGTCGCGGGCCAGCGCGCGTTCGCCGCCGGCGAGCCGTCGCCGGTGCTCGGCAAGCAGAGGTTCGGCCGGTTTCTTCCCGCGGACACCCGCACCCGGGCGATGGTCACCGCGACGTAACTGCTAGGGCGGCAGGGCTTTTCAGGCCACCGAAGCGCCCAGGATCAGGTTGACGGCCTCGTCGATCCGACCGGCGATGTCGTCGAACCCGACGAACCTGGCGGTCATCAACGCGCCGGCGACCGTCATCTGCAGGGTGGATTTCACCGCGCGTGGCCAGCCCGGCCCCAAGGCGGCCCCGATGCGCCGGGCGACCTCCTCGCCGATCTGCTCGCGCAACGGTTGGACCGCGGGATCGTCGGCCATCAACGCCGCGCCGCAGGCGGCGGTGAGCTCCGGCTCGTCATCGACCGCCAAGGCCATGTCGCGCAGCGTCGCGCTGACCCGCGTCTTGGTCGTGTCGTTGACGTTGGTGTGCAGCGGCAGGTCCCGCAGGAAGCGCAGGTACACCGCGGCCACCAGCGCGCTCTTGGAGGGGAAATAGGTGTAGGCGCTGGCGGGTGACACCCCAGCCCGGTTCGCCACCGCGCGCATGGTCAGGTTCGCGTACGACGAGTCGCGCAGCTCGGCCAGGCCGGCGTCGAGCACCTTGCGGACGGTTTGCCCGGGGCGTCGATCTGATCGGCGGGCGGCGCCGCCGGTCTCGCCGCGGACGGGCGGGGGGAGCGCATCTTCAGACACTCGTCCAGTGTAGGGCGGCGCGGGCCGCCGAAACGTCACCGAAGCGCCGGCCCGCGGGACGGCGGCCAACCGGTTTTGCGGACGCCCGTCCAGAAAACCCGGCACTGGCGTGCCGGCCCTAGAGTGACGGTCATGGCCGAAGCGGACCGCCGTCGCTGGGACGAGCGATACGCGACCATGGCGGCGCCCGCGGCGCGGCAGATCGCCGCGCCCGCGGTCTGGCGGCGCCACGCGCAGCGTTTCCCCACCTCGGGCGCGGCCTTGGAACTCGCCTGCGGACAGGGCGCGGCCTCGGTGTGGCTGGCGCTACGCGGCCTGACCGTCGTCGGCGTGGACATCTCCGCGGTCGCGATCGGTCAGGCGCGCGAGCTGGCCCGGCGCGCCGGCGTGGGCGGCCGGTGCCGCTTCGAAGTCACCGACCTCGACGGCGGCCTCCCCGCGGGGCCGCCGGCCGACGTCGTTGTGTGTCACATGTTTTGGGACCGACGCCTCGGCCGCGCGATCGTCGAGCGACTGGCGCCAGGCGGCCTGCTGGCGATCACCGTGCTCAGCGAGGTCGGGGCGGCCCCGGGTCCATATCGCGCGGCGCGCGGCGAGTTGGCCGACGTCTACGGCGATCTGGAGGCGTTGGCCGCCGGCGAGGCCGACGGCCGGGCGTGGCTGCTGGCACGCAGCCGAGGACCCAGCGCCTAGGCGCTGCTGCCCTGCGGGCGCGACGAACGGCGACGGTGCTCCGCGCGTGGTCTGCGCGCGCCCCCGCCGGTGGCCACCCGCGGCTCGGCGGGCGCGTGATCGCGGCGCGGCGATCGGACACCGCCACGGCGTCGCCGCTGGCCGTTGGGGTTTCGCGGCTGCGGCTGCTCGCGTGGGGTGTCCACGGCCACCGGGGCCTGGTAGGGCGCCACCTCGCCGACGAGGGCGTGCACGGCCTCCGACGCGGCGGTCACCTGCTGGGGCGTCACCCTGATGCCGGCCTTGCGCATCAACAGCCGCGCGTGCTCCCGTTCGTCGGGCAGCACCACCGTGACGACATCACCGGCGCTGCCCGCGCGCGCCGTGCGCCCGGAGCGGTGCAGATAGGACTTGTGCTCGGCGGGCGGGTCGATGTGCACCACGAGCGCGACCTCGTCGACGTGCACGCCGCGAGCGGCGATGTCCGTCGCCACCAGGACCCGCGCGTCGCCGGAGGCGAACCGCGCGAGGTTGCGTTCGCGGGCGGGCTGGGAAAGGTTGCCGTGCAGGTCGACCGACGGCACTCCCGCGGCGGTGAGCTGCTTGGCCAGCTTCCGCGCCTGATGCTTGGTGCGCAGGAACAGGATTCGACGGCCCGTCCCCGAGGCGAGCCGGTGGACCACCTCTTTTTTGGCCTCCGCGTTGGCGACGTGGAAGACGTGGTGGGTCATGTCGGCGACCGGGGTGTTGGCCTCGTCGACGGAGTGCAGCACCTCGTTCCGCAAGAACCGCTTGACGAGTTTGTCGACCCCGTTGTCCAGCGTCGCCGAAAACAGCAGGCGCTGACCGCCGTTGGGGGTGGCGGCGAGGATTCGGGTGACGCCCGGCAGGAAGCCGAGGTCGGCCATGTGGTCGGCCTCGTCGATCACGGTGATCTGCACCGCGTCGAGGCTGACCAGGCGCTGCTTCATCAAGTCCTCGAGCCGGCCAGGGCAGGCCACCACGATGTCGACGCCGGCTCTGAGCGCGGTGACCTGACGCGTTTGCGTGACACCGCCGAAGATCGTGGTGACCCGCAGGCCGCAGGCGGCCGCCAGGGGCGCCAGCGTCGCGGTGATCTGGGTCGCCAGTTCGCGGGTCGGTGCGAGGACCAGGCCCGACGGCCGCGACGGCCGTGCCGCCGTCCCCGCCAGCCGGGCGACCAGTGGGATGGAGAACGCGAGAGTCTTTCCGCTGCCCGTCTTTCCGCGACCGAGCACGTCGCGACCGGCGATCGTGTCGCCTAACGTCTCCGCCTGGATGGGGAAGGGATGTGTAATGCCTTGCGCCGTAAGGGCGTTGACGATGGGTACGGGCACGCCAAGGTCGGCGAAGGTTGTTTGGGTGGTCAAGTGCGGTGCCTTTCAGGCATCGTGGTGCCAAGCCGCGACTACGGTCGCGCGGCCATCGGCACGGATGGCGAGATTGCCGGAGGGCAAAATCGATCGCCGCGAGACAAGCTAGTGCGGGGTGCACGGATCATCAGAACGCGCCGGCTGGCTCGAAAACGCAAGTGGCGGCAGTGCGATGAATAACGGTTCCACGACGGTGGCGATGTCTCGGGTGGAGACGAACGCTGGCCCAAGCCTACCGCAGTTGCGCCGCATTGCGGGCATCGCCGCGACGGCCGCACTGTGAGCTTGGTCGCCCCTCGCCTTTGCCGCCCGGGGCGGAAATACCGAAGAAGCCCAGTAAGCGGCCGGTTTCTGGGTAAGGTCACCGGCATGGAGCGGCGCGAGCTGGAGGCGGTCATCTACGAGCGCGAGCCGCCAATCGCCAGGATCATCCTCAATCGTCCCGTGAAGGCCAACACCAAGGACGCGGTGCTGGTCACCGAGGTCGACGACTGCCTGCGCGAGGCCGACCGCGATCGCGAGGTCAAGGTCGTCATCCTCCGATGTGCAGGCGCGCCGCGCCGAGTTCACGCAGTCGGGTCTGAAGCCCCGCGATTTCGTCGGCCGCGGTGACGCCGACGCCGGTGCCTAGCGGCTAATCTCGCCCGCGATCCTGCGGCCCGCGGCATGGCGAGCGGCGACGTACCCGAACACCATGGAATTCGCGATGCTGGCGCCGGCACCCGGATACGTCCGGCCCATCACCGTGGCGGTCGTGTTCCCGGTGGCGTACAAGCCCTCGATCACCCGATCCTGCTCGTCGAGGACCTGGGCGTGCTCGTTCGTGACGACACCGCCGCACGTGCCGACGTCCGCGGGCAGCACCTTCGTCGCGTAGTAGGGCGCGCGGTCCAGCGGCCCGAGGGCGGCATTGGGTCGATAGCCCGGATCGCCCAGGCAGTCGTTGTACGCCGACTGGCCCCGCCCGAAGTCCGGGTCCAGGCCCTTGGCGGCGAAGCGGTTGAACCGCACGATGGTGCGCGTCAATTCGGCTGTCGGCACGTCGATCTGGTGGGCAAGCTCGGCGATGGTGTCGCCCCGGCACACCGCGCCGCTGTCGATGAGCTCTGGGGGCAGCCGCCGCGAACGCTGAAGCGGCCGTAGGGGACTGGTGCTGGTGACGTACCGGCGCACGTAACCGTCGTCGAAAATCATCCAGCAGGGCACCGCCTTGTGAGCGTACATCGCCTTGCCGACCTCGACGTAGGAGTTCGACTCGTTGCAGAACCGGCGGCCGGTGGTGTCGACGTAGATGGCGCCGGGCCGTTGCCGCCCCGAGCCGAGCGACGCGGCGACCGCCCCGCCGTTGGCGATGAATACCGAAGGAAGCCACCACGCTTCGTCGAGCAGATCGGTCTGGGCGCCAAGCCGCATCGCGGCTTGCAGCACCTCACCGGTGTCACCGGCGTTAGCGATCGACCAGTGGCCTTCGTTGGGCTGGTCACCGCTGTATCGCCGGCGCATCTCGCGGTTGTGCCCGAAGCCACCGGCGGCCAGCAGGACGCCCCGGCGCGCCTCGACGGCCAGCGATTCCCCGTTCCGGCGCAGGCGGACACCCGTGATGCGGCCGCCGTCGACGACGAGGTCCTGCACCGCGGCGTCGGTCCACAGCGGGGGGTGGCCGTCGCCGAGCTGGCTCAGCGCCTTGAGCAGCTGAGCGATCAGCGACGAACCGTTGGTCAGGATGCGGCGGCGCCGCGCCCGCGCCGCGGCCGTGCGTAGAAACACCCTGGCGGCGACGGCGAACGCCCGCGGTGACCGGTTGTAATACTGAACCGACCGCAGCTCGTTGGTCAGGACGACGAATCCGTAGTTGTCAGCCAACGGTGGCTGCACCTTGTCGCTCCACTCGCCCAAAGCGGCGGCATCGAAGGGCATCCCCTCGATGGCGCGGCCGGACGCGTTGCCGCCTTTGCGGTTCGGGTAGTAGTCGCTCCATCCCGCGCAGCGCGCCAGCCGGATTCCCTTGCGCAGCAGAAAAGTCGTCATCTCATAGCCGGCGGTGAGGAACATCTCGCGGCGCTCGAGGGACGACGCCGCGCCGGCATCGCCGACCACGTCGGCCAGGTACGCGAGGCCGTCTTCGTGGGAGTCGGTGACGCCGTCGGCGCGCATCAGCGGGTTGTTGGGCAACCAGTAGATGCCCCCGGACAGGCCCGTCGAGCCACCGACGAGCGCCTGCTTCTCGAGGATCAGCGGTTCCAGGCCACTGTCGAGGGCCGCCAACCCGGCGACCATGCCGCCGCCGCCGCTGCCCGCGATCACGAAGTCGACCGAGTGGTCCCAGGCGTTCATTGCGGCCCCGCGAAGCCCAGGTCGGCGATCGGCACGTCGATGGTGGTGTTGGTCTTCTGGATTCCCGGGATCAGCGTGGCGTGCGGCAGGCCGGCCAAAAATCCGTCGATGACGCGCTCGAAGTTCGAGATCAGGCCCTCGATCTGATCGGAGAGCCGCATGTAGTCGAAACCGCGTGAGCGCAAGCCCTTTTGCTGGCGCGGGAGGTTGGCGAAGTCCTGGGCGGGGATGGCTGGCCAGCGCGGATCGTCGGGCACCATGGGTTGCGGGGCCTGGGGTCTGCCGGCGGAGGCGTCCGCGGGAAAACGGGTCAACGACCAGATTTCGAAGAGCGTGTCCTCCGGCCCCAACGGCCGGATGCGGTACGACGAGGCGCTGCTGTAAGTCGGCAGGATGAAGTAGTGCGGGAAGCAGAAGCCGATCGCATCGGTGATCCCGCGGCGCGCCAGGTCGTTGAGGTTTGGCATGGCGCTGCCGCGCGCCCGATGCCAGGTGACGATGGCGTCGTTGAGGGCGCTGCGCCACGCGGCCATCGCGGCGGCGGGGTCGGACGGCAGCTTGAGGTGCTGCAGGCCTTCGGCGATACGGATGTCGTTCTCATGGGTCATGCCGCCCATGCCGTTGCCCAGCGTGCGCATGAAATACAGGCTGGCGGCGACGACGGGATGCACCGTGGCGGCCGTGCTGGGTCGCGCGGCGCTCTGTGCCGACGGCAGCAACTGCGGATGGGTCTGCGGGACGTGGTAACCCTCCATGAACGCCGCGGCCGCCAGCTTCCAGTTGACCGGAAGCCGGCAGGACCGCCACCACTCGACGCGCAGCGACTCCACCTGCCACGCGTCATAGGTCGACGCGAACGGCTCCAGCGCCTCGCGCAGTGGCGGCGCCCCGTCGTCCAGGTTGATCCACACGCACCCGCCCCAGGTCTCGCAGCGAACCTCGACCAGCCGCAACTGCGCGGCGTCCATGTTGCCGGCGGAGAACGCGTCGGGCCGCGCCACGAAGGTGTTGCGCCCGTCGAGGCCCCAGCACCATCCGTGGAACGGGCATACGAGCGTTCGGCGAGTTCCGCTGCCCTGCACCAACTTCACTCCGCGGTGCCGGCACGCGTTGTGGTAAGCCCGAACGGTGTCGGCGTCGACGCGCACGACGACGACGGAGTCGTCGAGGATTTCGTACTCGACGAAGTCACCCGGGCCCGGGATCTCCTCGAGCCGGCATGCCATCTGCCACACCCGCGGCCACAACAGCTCGGCCTCCAGCCGATAGAACTCCGGGTCGTAATAGCGCTGCTTGGGGATCCGGTCCGCAATCTGCACCGCCCAGGGCACGTCGCGGCGCGCGCCGTTCACGTCGGTGCTCCGCGCGCTCGTGTCTACAGCCATGTCGTCAGTTCCTTTGTCGCCTCGCACGATTCGCCAAGCGCGTCCCTGCCAGTCGCGTTCGCTACTGCGCGGCGCTCGTGGCGTGGTCGGCGATGTTCACCCGCAGGTCACGCCTCAGGGCGTCGCGGCGCCGTCGGACGATGCCGCGGCCGCGGCCTGCCGCCGCGCCTGCTCGGCCGGCAACACCTTGTCCTTGAACACGGTTTGGATCAGCTCCTGCACGTCCCGGCTGATCGAGGCCAGCGCCACCAGGTCGTTGGAGCTCTGCCAGTGCACCCGCATGCCCATCAGTTCCCACGCCCGTTTGAGGTTCGCCTTGGTCGCTAGCAGCGTGGTCATCGGCGCCTGGGCGATGTGCCGGGCGATGGCCTCGACGCGGTCGTCGAGCTGATCGCGCGGGACCACCTCGTTGACCAGGCCGACTTCCAGCGCCTTGCGGGCATCGATGACCTCGGCCAGGAACAGGTAGTACGCGGCGCGCCGCCAGTTCATGAAAACCCAAGGCTCGATTGAGCATTCGCCGGAGGGCATCCCGAACCCCTGCAGCGGTGGATAGGAGAAGTAGGCGTCCTCGGCGGCGATGACGATGTCGGTGGTCAGGCCCATGTGGGTGCCGCCGCCGACGCAGTAGCCGTGCACCTGCGCGATGGTCGGCTTGGAGAACTCCCACAGATTCAGGGTGGGCTTGACGAACAGGTCGCTCTGCGGTTTCCACGGGTGACCCATCACCTTCGCGCCTTCGACGAAGGCCGGGTAGTCCACCGCGTTGTTGCCGATCGCGTGCCCCGAGCAGAAGCCCTTGCCGTTGGCCTTGAGGATCAGCACCTTGACGTCGTAGTCGCGGTCGGCGTCCAGCAGGGCGGCGTCGACCTCTTCGGCGAGCTTCTGGTCTTGGGCGTTGGCCTTTTCCGGCCAGTTGAGCGTGATCCGGGCGATGGGGCCCTGTTTCTCGAAGATGATCCTCTCGCGGGTCTCCGTCAGATCCATGCGCGCTGCCTTTCGCTTAGCCGGTGTGGCCCGGAGTGTGAGTGATGACGCCGATTTCGGTGCCGATGTCGTAGGTGGTTCCGACCCGTCCGGTCCAGCGCACGGTCCCCGACGCTCCGGCCACGATCTCCTGTTCGACCTTCTCGGTCGCGATGACGTAGATCGGGGTGCCTGCTTCGACGTGCTCGCCACCGCCGACCAGCAGTCCCGTCAGCTCGGCTTCGGAAACGGCCACCGACACCCGGGGTATGCGAATGACGAAGTCAGCCATGGACGTTCGCTCCCTGCAGCGTGCGCTGCGCCGCCGCCGCGATGCGCCCCGGCGACGGATACACCTGAGCCTCGAGGTTGGGCGCCGCCGGGTTGGGCACGAACCGCGCCCGGTCGTCGGCGGCCTTCATCAGCGCCAGCAACACATACAGGCGGCGCTGGATTTCCGGGGAGCGCTGGTCGGTCATCGAGCACCCCGAAGGGGATTGTCGTTCCTACTCTTTGGATCGGCGGTCATCAGCCCCCCGACCAAGGCTTGACCTTGAGGAAGCCGCCGGCGTCGACGCGGAGCTGCTGCCCGGTGATGTAGCGGGCGGCGTCCGAGGCCAGGAACAGCACCGCCTCGCTGATGTCTTCGGGTTCGACGTACGGCACGGGCATCGCCTGCACGAGGGGAAAGATCGGCTCGGCGTCCTCGCGGGTCGGGTCCGTCAGGTCCGGCCGGAAGGCGCGGTACATCGGTGGGCTGTGCAGCATGTCGGTGTTCACGTTGGTCGGGTGCACCGCATTCATCCGGATGGAGAACCGCGCGAGGGCCAGCGCGAAATCGTTCACATAATGTGCCGCAGCCAGTTTCGCGAACGCGTAGCCGGCGCCGCCGGGGCCGCCGTCGATGCCGCCGGTGTTCATCGAGGACATGAACGCCGCGTTGGATCCGATGACGACGATCGACGCGCCGGCCTGCAGGTGCTTCAGGCTGGCGTGCACGAGGTTGAGCACGCCGAGCAGGTCCACGTCCACGGCGTCGGCGAAGGCCTGCGGCGGCAGGCCCGCGGTCAACGGGCAGATGCCGGCGTTCGCGACCACGACGTCCAGGTGGCCCAGTTCGGCCACCCCCGCGTCGATGGCCGCCGCCAGGGCGACCCGGTCGCGCACGTCGGCGACCGTCGTGACCGCGCGCTGCCCCTCCTTCTCGACGAGCCGCGCGGTCTCCTCGAGGTCGTCCGGCCGCGCAAGGGGATACTCGTTGGTCTCGATGTCCGCGCAGATGTCCACCGCGATGATGTCCGCACCCTCGGCGGCCAGCGTCCGCGCGTGTGAACGGCCCTGGCCTCGCGCGGCTCCGCTGATCACGGCGACCTTGCCGGCTACCCTGCCCATCGCCGACTGCCTTCGCCAGTGGATGAGGGTGGTTGTGGGACAGGGGTATTCGCCTCCCCGGAGGCGGCGTTGTGGCACGGCGGCGGGTGCTGGGCGTCCCGCGTCGCGGTGCCGCACGCGGCCGCCGCGGCGGGCCGCGCGATCGGAATAACGGTCGGCTCCATCGCATCTCTTCCATGCAAAGTTTGCGCTGGCCGGGGTCTCGCTGTGGCCAAGACTAGCTAGAATATCTAAAATAGCAAGGAATGGACTGGTGAAGGGTGCCTGCGCCGCGGACTTCTTTGACATCGACGGCATTCCGGGCGCCCCACCCGGTTTGGCCATCAACCCGCTCGTCAACCGGTACCGGACCAGCGACGGCCGATGGATCCAACTGGTGTTCGTGCAGCCCGACAAGTTCTGGGCGGGGTTCTGCGCACGCATGGGCCTGGCGGAGCTCGCCACCGATGTTTGTGCCGTCCAGCAACCTGATCGCCAACGCGGCGGCTGCGACGGAATTGCTGTCGACGGCGTTCGCCCGCCACGAACTCGCGCACTGGCAGCGGGTGCTCGCCGACGAGCCGGGCGTCTGGGGTGCCCTGGCGACGCCGCGGGAGACGCTCAACGACCCGCAGTCGAGCCCAATGGCTACGTGGTGACCAACGTCGACGACCGCGGCGAGCCGTACGGCTGGTCGCCGCGCCGGTTCAGTTCGACGAAACCTCGCCGACTCCCGCGCGGGCGCCGGAGCACGGGCAGCACACCGAGGAGATCTTGCTGGAGCTTGGTGTCGACTGGGACGACATCGCAAAGGCGAAGGAGCGCAGGGCGATCCTCTAGGCCGGCCCGCGGAAGTCGACGCCCTCGCGCGCGAGCGCTCGGGCCTCCCGCGGCGTCACCCCGTAGTGGCGTTTGAAGGCGACCTCGAACGTCGTCATCGAACGGAAACCGCTCGCAAACGCGATGTCGGTGATGGTGCTGTTCGGCTCCGGTTGACCGAGCAGTTCGGCGGCGCGGGTGACGCGCGTCGTGCGGATCAGCTCGCTGGTGGTGGTGCCCGCCCGCTGCAACGCCACCTGGATCTGCCGGACCGACCAACCCAGCGACCGCGCGATGCTGGTCGGCGTCACATCGGACTCGCAACCGTGGCCGGCGACGTAATCGCGCACCGCCCGCTCGACGGAGGTCAGAGTGTCCGGGACGGCGCCGCGGTCGAGCATGAACGCATATAACAGCTCGCTGATGGTGGTGCACGAGCGCGCGAACGCGTAGTGATCCATGCTGCGGTGCTGCGCGCTCACGGTCGAGATCATCGTGCGGACCACGGCGCCGAGCCCCTGGTCCAGATTCAGGACCACCGGACCGCGCCGCATGCTCTCGGGCGCGCGCGCGTCGGCCACGTCGAAGGTCCAGCCGCGCGCCCACCACCGGTGATGCATGTGCAGGGCCCGGGATTTGCTGATCAGGACTCCCTGGCCGGGCTGGACGCGGACGCGTTCGCCGTCCTGATCGAAGTCGAGCACACCGCGCCTGCCGATGAAGAAGATGTTGCCCAGGTCGCCGTCGGCGCGCACGTGGGCCGCGGTCTTGGAGTAGTGCAGCCCGTCGGACCAGAAGTCGACGACGCGGTAGTCGGCGCTCTGCTGCACCACCGTGCGGGCCGCGAAGGCGGGCGGGTTCGAGAATCGGAAATGCAGGGAGCCGTGATTGGCGCACACGTGATCGGCCCAATATCCGGCGGGATCGGTTGGTGCGCGCCGGGTGTCGCTGCACTCGACGTCGTAGGTGCCCGCCGCCGGCAAAGGCGGCGGCCCCGTTCCTTGTTCTAAGCTCATGACTCGCTGAAGGGTTGTATTGACAACTATGCGACCAACTTACCCACGGCCGAGGGGCTGTCAAGGCGAGGAGCCGGATGCCGCGCGCGGCGGCCAAAACGTGCGCGATTCGGGGAATTTCCTGCGCCGGACGGTAACTGTGGTGCGGACCTGCATGGTATGCGCCGCGGTCGTCACAATGGGCCGCGCGCAGCATCGGCCGGAACAGTCTGTGGCGCAGCGGCTTTCGTTAAGCGCGCCTGCGGCTGCGGACGCATGC
>NZ_LZKC01000287.1:0-3020 GCF_001672685.1 Mycobacterium sp. E2462 | reverse complement strand
GCAGGAACAGCTCGGGGGACAGCGACGCCACCGCGCCCCAGCCGCCGGCGACGAAGGCCGCCCGGGCGGGGGAGGTGCGGGCGACGCCCTCGACGAAGAAGTCCAGCGGCGCCCCGGCGGCCACGCCGGTGAACTGCGTGCACACGCACGCCTGGTACACCTCCCCGGCCCGGATGGCGTCCAGGCAGGCGAGCACCCCCTCGCGGTGCGCCGCCCGGTCGGCGCCGCCCCAGTCGATGCGGCAGTCACGCGCCGCCGCCCCCGGCGTGGCCAGGGCGCCGGCCAGCCACGGGGGCAGCGGCGCCCCGGTCAGGCTCTCGTACCACCAGCGGCCGTCGCGGTCGCGACGCAGGACGCAGTCCGTCCAGCCCCCGGCGGCCTCGGGGATGCGGTGCCCGAGGCCGTCCGCCCCCGGATCGGGGTAGGACAGGAAGCCGATCCACCCGCCGCCGACCGCCGTCGCCCCGGGCGCAGGGTCGCCCGGGGCGACGGCGAACGCGGCCGCGGCGTCCACCGGCAGCACCGTCACGCTGGGCGCGATCACCGCCAGGGAACCGAACCACTCGCCGGTCAGCGCCGCCGGCGGCGGCAACCCCAGCCGGGCGGTGGCGTCGCCGACGGCGCGCAGCACCCTTGGTGCGGCGCCCAGGTCGCCGAGCGGCTCGATACGCACCGCCCAAGCTTGACAGAACGGCGCCCGATTCCCACCCCGGCGGCCGGCGGCCCAGGCGTCACAACCGGCTCGGGTCGTCGGCCGGTGCGGCCACCGCCCGGCCGCCGCCCTTGAGCCAGCGGTAGGAACCGGGCTTGGCCGCCTCACGCCGGATCGACCACAGGGTGCCCTTGCAGACCGCCTCCTTGACCGCGGCGGCCGCCCGGCCGCCGAGCGCGACGTTGACCGGCGTGTCGTCGGTGTGGGCGAATTGCAGCGTGGCGTCGGTGCGGCCCAGGCTGATGCATTGCCCGACGAACGCCTGGCTCAATGCGGCCGGCTCGGCACCCGCCAGGCGGCTCAACACGGTGTTGGCGGCCTGGGCGCCCAGCGGCTCGGCGGCCTGGCAGCTCATCCGCAGCGGCCGGCCCGACGGCGCGGCGGCGTCGCCGGCGGCGACGATGCGCGGATCGTCGAGGCTGGTCAGCGTCTCGTCGGTGAGCAGCCGTCCCAGCCCGTCGGTGCGCAGCCCGCTGCGTGCGGCCAGGTCCGGCACGGTGAACCCGGCCGTCCACACCGTGGCGGCGCTGGGCACCACGGCGCCGTCGCTGAGCGCCACCTCGTCGCGGCGCACCTCGGCCGCCGCGACGGCTTCGTGCACGTCGACGCCGAGCCTGCGCAGCCGCTTGGCCACCGTGCGGCGGCCCCGCTCGCTCAGCGACGGGCCCAGCCGCGGGCCGCAGATCAGCGTCACCGGGCGGCCGCCTTCGGCCAGCTCGGCCGCGGCCTCGATGCCGGTGAGCCCGGCGCCGACCACGGCCACCGGCGCGGCGGCCGGCAGGTCGGCGAGCGCGTAGCGCAGCCGCCGCGCGCTGTCCAGGTCGGCGATCGAGTACGCGTACTCGGCGAAGCCGGGCACGCCCGACGCGGTGGCGCCGGTGCTGCCGACGGCGTAGATCAGGTAGTCGTAGGGCAGTTCGGCGCCCGAGGCCAACAGGACCCGCCGCCCGGCGGTCTCGATCCCCTCGACGCTGTCCACCACCAGCCGGATGCCCTCGCCCAGCAGCGTCGCGTAATCGGCGGTCGCCGCCCCGGTGTCGGTGACCAACTGGTGCAACCGAATCCGCTCGACGAACACCGGGCGGGGATTGACGAGGGTGATGTCGACATCCGGGCGCTGGCGCAACCGGTTGGCGGCCAGGGTTCCGGCGTAGCCACCGCCGACCACCACGACGTGTGGCCTGTACTCGACCGGCTTGTTCATGAGGTGTCTCCTGTTCTCGAGGGCGCTTACACCCTTCAGACACCGCGCCCCCGCCGGGCGTGACAAGACGGGCCCCGTTTGTGACCCGTCTCACTCGAACCCGGGCCGCGGTGGCGATGAGCTGCGGCGACGCCGTCGCGGCGGGTCGTGATACGCTGCGCTACGCCAATTCGCGGCCTGCCCCAGGGCCGGAGACCCGCGCCGGAAAACCCGCGACGGTTGAGGCAACTCAGCAGTGCGCATCGGTGTGTGTTGGGAGACGCAACCTTGAAGATCAGCAACTTCGCGACGTTGTCGGCGTCGGGCCGGTGTGGGGCGCCGGCGGGCGCGATCTGACCCCCGATGGTCCACTCATTGCCTCGCGCGTTGGCCGCTGCCCTGTGCACGGCGGCCGTGGTGGCCGGTTGCGGGGACAAGACCGACCCGGGGCCGCTGTCCGCGATGGTCAGCCCGGCCATTGCGCCCACCGCCCAGGAGATTTCGAATCCGCTGCGCGGGCAGTACGAGGAGATGCTCAATCCGCTTTTCCCGCAGGGGAATTCGGCTCAGCAGCGGTACTCCTCCTGGCCGGCGTCCTACGACGCGAGCCTGCGCGTCTCGTGGCGCCAGCTGCAGCCGGTGGACCCGCGCACGCTCCCGCCCGACGCCCCCGATGACCGCAAGTTCGACTTCACCGCGATCGACGACACGTTGACCAAGCTCGCCAGCCGCAACATGCGGCTGGTCCTGGGCGTCTACGCGTACAACTCCGCCGACCCCGCCAACGTCGCGGTGCCCGACTGGATGCGCCCGCCGACCGGGGCCGTCCCGAACTGGAACGACCCCGACTACCTCAACGGCTTCGGCCAGCTGCTGGCCGCGTTGGGGCGCCGCTACGACGGCGACGAGCGGCTCAGCGTGTTCGAGTTCTCCGGATACGGCGACGGCGGGGCGAACCGGATCGCGATCCCGGGCGCGCCGGGCCCCGACGACAGCCAGTCAAAGCTGGGCTACTACAGCCAGTTTCACGACCAAACCATCACCAAGGCCGCCGTCGCGCAGCTGGTGGCGGCCAACGTCGCCGCCTTCGGGCGCACCCAACTCGTGGTGAGCCCGCAGAACCCC
>NZ_LZKC01000286.1:0-14497 GCF_001672685.1 Mycobacterium sp. E2462 | reverse complement strand
TCTGGTGCCCTCGGCGCAGTTGCTCGACACCTACAGCCCGGCGATCTACTGCACCCTGCGCAACTACCACGACATCGTGCCCTTCACCGGAAACTCCGAGGGCGGCTTCAACGGCTACTCGCTGAACATGGACACCGAGGTTCTCTCCGGCCTGGGCCTGCTGCTGAACCCGGTCGCCGCGGTGCCCGTCATCGCGTCCATTTTCGGCGGCATCGCCGGCGTCGTCGGTGGGGCGCCCAACCCTTACGTGTATCCGGAGAACCTGCCCCGGGTGAACGCCCACGGCGGTCCGGGCGGCGCGCCGGGCTGCTGGCAGAAGATCACCCACGACCTGTGGCCCGCACCGGAATTGGTGATGGACACCGGCAACAGCATCGCGCCGTACAACCACCTCGACACCGGCTCGCCGTACGCGATCGAGTACGTGTGGGGCCGGCAGGTGGGCGACAACACCATCAACCCCTGACGGTGCGTGGCGGGCGCCCGCCCCATTATGCAACTTAGGTAAGCCTACCGTAAGGTCATTGCGGCGTGGGCTTTGCTGAGGCCGCGGCACGGGCCGGTGATCGTCGATGAAACAAAGGGGTTGTTGACGTATGCGCGTCGTTTTCTTCGGGTTCCAGATGTGGGGCTATAAAACGCTGCAGGCGCTGATCGACACCGACCACCAGGTCGTCCTCGCGGTCAGCCACCCGTCGAGCGACGAATCGTACAAGGCCATCTGGTCAGCCCCGGTCGACGAACTCGCGCGTGAGCACGGCATCCCGCTGCACCTCACCGAGCGGGTGGACGCCCAGACGATCGACCTGGTCAAGCGCGCCGAACCCGACGTGATCGTGGTCAACAGCTGGTATTACCGGATGCCCGCGGAGCTCTACAACCTGCCGCCGCACGGCACCCTGAACTTCCACGACTCGTTGCTGCCCCGGTTCACCGGCTTCTCCCCGGTGCTGTGGGCGCTGATCAGTGGCGAATCCGAGTTCGGGCTGACGGTGCACCGCATGGACGACGGGCTGGACACCGGGGACATCCTGGTGCAGCGGTCGGTGCCGATCGGCCCCACCGACACCGGCACCGATCTGGTGTTGCGGGGAATGGACCTGATCCCCGACGTGCTGACCGAGGCGTTGGCGGCCCTGGCATCGGGCACCGCGCGCTGGCGGCCCCAGAACAAGGCCGAACGGACCTTCTTCCACAAGCGTTCGGAACGCGACAGCCTGCTCGACTGGGGCTGGTCGGCCGAGGACCTCGCGCGGTTCGTGCGCGCGCTGTCCGACCCGTACCCGCGGGCCTTCACGTTCTACCGCGGCGAGCGGATCGAGGTCCTCGAGGCGCACGTTTCGGACGCCGGCTACGGCGGCACCGCCGGCCGGGTGATCGTCCAGGAGGAGGGCGGCGTCGTGGTGTGCGGCCCCGACCCGCACCGCGGCGGTAACCGCGGCCTGGTCATCACCCGCGTCCGCGCCGCGGACGGCGTCGAGTGCAACGGCGAAAAATTCTTCCGGCGCGGCGGCTACCTGACCAGCCGGCCCTGAGCGACGCCCCGGGTAACGCCATGGATCACGCGTCCCCCACCCCGTCGGCCCCGCCACCGGCCATCGCGTCACCGGACCCGGGCCCGCCCGACTACCCGGACCAGATCGACGCCCGGTTGCTGTGCATCGGCGCGGTCTGCGGCCTGGCCGGCATGATGGGCCACCTGGACGGCACCGCGGTCGCCGTCGCGCAGCGGACCTTCCTCGCCGAATTCGGGTCCACCCAGGCCGTCGTGTCCTGGACCATGGCCGGCTACATGCTGGCGTTCGCCGCCGTCGTCCCGGTCACCGGCTGGGCGGCGGACCGATTCGGCAGCACGCGGCTTTTCGTCGGCGGTGTCCTGGTCTTCACGCTCGCGTCGCTGCTGTGCACCATGGCGCCGAACATGTTGTCGCTGATCGCTTTCCGGGTGATCCAGGGGTGCGGCAGCGGCATCATGACACCGCTGAGCTTCGTGGTCTTGACCCGCGAGTCGGGCCCCAAGCGGCTCGGCCGCCTGGTCGCCGTGGGCGCGGTGCCCTTCCTGTTGGGCCCGATCGGTGGACCGATCTTGGGTGGCTGGTTGACCGGCAGCTACGGCTGGCGATGGATCTTTCTGATCAACCTGCCGATCGGGCTCGGCACCGTCGCGCTCGCCGCGTTGATGTTCCCGAAGGACCGGCCCGCGCCGGCGGAGGCGCTCGACGTGACCGGCATGCTGCTGCTGTCGCCGGGCATGGCGGCCCTGCTCGCCGGGTTGTCGGCGGTGCCGGGGCGCGGCACCCTCGCCGACCGGCACGTGCTGCTGCCCACGGCCATCGGCGCCGCGCTGATCGCCGCCTTCGTCCGGCACGCCTGGCGCAGGGCCGACGGCCCGCTGATCGACCTGCGACTGCTCGGCAATCGGATGGTCAGGCAGGCCAATGTGACGCTGCTGATCTTCGCGGTCACCTACATCGGGGTGTTGTTGCTGCTGCCCAGCTACCTCCAGGCGGTGCTGCACCAGACGCCGCTGCAATCGGGAATCCACCTGGTGGCCATGGGAATCGGCATCGCGGTGACGACGCCGTTCGCCGGCGCACTGATGGACAAAGACGGGCCCGGCGGCATCGTGCTGATCGCCTTTCCCCTGATGGCGGTGGGGCTGGGGGTGTTCACCTTCGGCGTCGCCCACCACGCAGCGTATGCGCCGACGCTGTTCGCCGGCCTCCTGCTCATCGGCATGGGGGTGGGCTGCGCCGCCACACCGGTGTCCGCGGCCTGCGTCCAACCGTTGGCCCCCCGCCAGATCGCCCGCGGCACGACGTTGCGCAGCGTCAACAATCAGCTCGGCGGTGCGGTCGGGGCCGCGCTGATGACGGTGCTGCTGACGGATCGGACCAAGGCCGCCCACCACCTGACCCAGGCTTACACGGCGGTGTTCGCCGTGGCCACCGCGCTGGCGGTCGGCGCCAGCGTCGCCGCGGCTTTCCTGCCGATGAGGCACTCGAAAGGGGTTGCGGCGCAACCCTTGCCGTGAGGCACGCCAACATTGCGGGCGCGGCGGCGCTCGCCTGAGGAGAAAGTTCGTCGTCAGATGCTCGATTACGGCACGCAGCCGGACATGTTGGGGCCGTTGACCCCGGCCCAGCGCGCGATCTGGGCCGCGCAGCAACTGCGCCCCGACGTCCCGTACAACTTCGCCGGCTACCTCGCGATCGACCACGACGTCGACGCCGACAAGCTGATGGCCGCGTGCGAATCCGCGGTCGCGCGCTTCGGCACGCCCTGCGCGCGGCTGGCCCTGGACGGCGGCGAACCGGTCTTCGTGGTGGACCGCGAGTTCCCGTTGACCCTGTGCAGCGTGGACCTGCGCGCCGAGGCCGACCCGCGCGCCGCCGCCCTGCGCTGGATCGACGACGACTACCGCCGACCGCTCGACGTGCTCGCCGACCGGCTCGTCAACTTCGCGCTGCTGCGCGTCGCCGACGAGCTGGCGTACTTCTACCTGCGCACGCACCACGTGCTCGTCGACGGCTACGGCGCCCACAACATCATCCGGCACGTCGCGGCCGTCTACTCCGGGGCGGACGCCCACACCGGTGCGGTCGATTTCTCCGCGTTCGCGCTCCTGCGCGACGCGGATCGCAACTACCAGCAGTCGTCGCGCAGCGCCGCCGACGCGCAGTACTGGGCGACGGTCCTGCGCGACCCGGTGGCGGTCACCGACCTGGCCGGGACGCAGCGCCCGGTGCCGCCACGGCACCCGCGGGTCCGCGAGGTGCGGTGCGCCCATCGGCTGCTCGAGACGGGCCAGGACCGGTTCGACGTGGCCAGGGTCGTCGCGGCGATGGCCGCATTCATCGCGAAGACGACGGGGCGGCAACGGGTTTCGCTATCGCTGCCGGTGTCGGCGCGCACCACCGCCGCGCTGAAGAACACCGCCGGCATGGTGTCCAATCTGGTGCCGCTGGTCATCAACGTCGGGGACGAGGACACGGTCGCGGCGCTGACCGACCGGGTCGGCACCGCCGTGATCGGCGCGTTGCGCCATCAACAGTTCCGCGGTTGGCCGGCGCTGGTCGCGGACGCGTCGCCCGTCGACACCAACGTCGAATTCGGCCAAGTCGTCAACGTTTTCGGGTTCGCCGAGCCCATGCGCTTCGGGCCCTCGCAGCCCACGTGCACCGTGTTGACCACGCTGCCGATCCAGGACGTCGCCGTCAACATCTACCCGCCGTTGGGCGGGGGCACGCCCAGGATCCAGTTCGCCTGGAACCCCGAGCGGTACAGCGACGACGAGATCGACCGGCACCTCGCCCGGCTGGAGTCGGTGTTCGACCGCATCCTGACGGCGGACCCGGCGCTGCCGCTGAGCCGGGTGCCGGTGCTCGACCGCGCCGAGCGCGACCTGCTGCTGACCCGGTGGTCGGGTGCCGCGGCGAGCGCGCCGGTGGGGGTGGCGCCGCCGCTGTTGACCGCGGCCGCGCACGCCCGGCCCGACGCGACCGCGGTCGTCGACGGCGACCGGACATGGTCGTACCGCGAAATCGACCAGCGCTCAACGCGATTGGCGCGGGTGCTGGTCGACGCCGGGGTGGGCCCCGAGCGCGCGGTCGCGGTGGCGGTGGATCGCCGCGTGGAGTTGGTGGTGGCGTGGTGGGCGGTGACCAAGGCCGGCGGGGCGTACCTGCCGGTGGACAGGAATCAGCCGGCCGAGCGCGTCGCGACGGTGCTCGACGCGGTCGCGGCGGTCTGCGTCGTGACCTGCGGCGGCGACGGTGTGGCCGGGGCCGGGGACCGCCGGGTGCTGGACCTGGACACGGTGGACCTGTCCGGGTGGTCGGCGGACCCCCTCACCGACGCGGACCGGCTGACACCGTTGCTGCCCGCCACCACCGCCTACGTGATCTTCACGTCCGGGTCCACCGGCACTCCCAAGGGGGTGGCCGTCACGCACGCCGGACTGTTGGGGGTCGCCGCGGCGCAGCGCGCCACGCTCGGCGTGGGCGGGGACGCCCGGGTGTTGATGGTGGCCTCGCCGATCTTCGACGCGTCGGTCTTCGAAATGCTCTGGGCGGCGGGTTCGGGGGCGGCGCTGGTCGTCGCGCCGCGCGACGTGTACGCCGGTGACGCGCTGACCGCGCTGCTGGCGACCCAGCGGGTCACCGCGGCCGTGCTGACGCCGACGGTGCTGTCCTCGCTGGACCCGGCCCGGTTGCACGGGCTCGGCACGCTGGTCGCCGCCGGGGAGTCCTGCCCGGCGGAGCTGACGGCCGCCTGGTCGGTGGGCCGCCGAATGGTGAACGCCTACGGCCCCACCGAGGCGACCATCTGGGCCACCTGCAGCGCGCCGCTCGCGCCGGGGCGGCCGGTGCGCATCGGTGCGCCCATCGCCGGCGTGCGGGCTCTCGTGCTCGACGCCCGGTTGAACCCGGCGCCCGTCGGCGTGGTCGGCGAGGTGTACCTCAGCGGCCCCGCGCTGGCCCGCGGATACGTCGGCCGTGCCGACCTGACCGCGGAACGCTTCGTCGCCAACCCCTACGGCGCCGCCGGCACGCGGATGTACCGCACCGGCGACCGCGCGTGCTGGGATCCGGACGGGCAGCTGCGGTTCGTGGGCCGCGCCGACGACCAGGTCAAGATCCGCGGCTACCGCATCGAACTCGGCGAAGTCCAAGCCGCTTTGGCCGCGTGCGACGGTGTGCGGCAGGCGGTGGCGGTCGCCCGCGCGGACGGCGCCCACGACCGGCGCCTGGTGGGGTACCTCACCGGAACCGCCGACCCCGCGCGGGTCCGCGCCCAACTGGCCGAGCGCCTGCCGGCCGCCCTGGTGCCGGCGGCGATCGTCGTCGTCGACGCGTTACCGCTGACCGCGAACGGCAAGCTCGACGTGCGGGCGCTGCCCGCGCCGGAGTTCACCGCCGGCGCCTACCGCGCGCCGTCCGGCGCCATCGAAGAGGTGCTGGCCGGCATCTACGCCGAAGTCCTGGGCCTGCGCCAGGTCGGCGTGGACGACTCGTTCTTCGACCTCGGCGGCGACAGCATCATGTCGTTGCAGGTGGTGTCGCGCGCCCGCGCGGCCGGCGTGATCGTGCGCCCCCGCGACATCTTCGTCGAGCAGACCGTGGCCCGCCTGGCCCGCATCGCCGAGGTCGCCGTCGACGACGAACGCCCGGACGACGCGGGCGTGGGCGAGGTGCTCGCCACCCCGATCATGCGGTGGCTGCACGGCATCGACGGCCCGGTCGACCAGTTCAACCAGACCATGGTGGTGCGGGCCCCCGCCGGCGTGGGCGAGGCCGACGTGGTGGCGCTGCTGCAGGCCCTGCTCGACCGGCACGCCATGCTGCGGCTGCGGGTCGATGACGACGGCGCCGGGGCGTGGTCGCTCACGGTGCCGGAGCCCGGGGCGGTCGACGCCGCCGCCTGCCTGCGGGTGTCGCCGGTGCTGTCGGAGCGGGCGCTCGCCGGCGCGCGGTCGCGGCTCAACCCGGACGCCGGGATGGTGCTCAGCGCGCTGTGGGTGCCGCCGACCCGACAGCTGGCCCTCGTCGTGCACCACCTCGCCGTCGACGGGGTGTCCTGGCGAATCCTGTTGGAAGACCTGAACATCGGCTGGGCGCAGCATCGCCTCGGTCAACCCGTGGCGCTGCCGCCGGGCGGCACCTCGTTCGCCCGCTGGAGCTTCCTGCTCGACGAATACGCGCGCCGTCCCGAGGTGCTGGCCCAGGCCGAGACCTGGCAACGGGTCGCGGCCGCCGCGGCCGCCCTGCCGGCGCCCAGCCCCGTCGACACCTACGCCACGGCCGGACGCATGTCGGCCCGGCTGGACGCCGACACCACCCGCATGCTGCTCGGCGACGCGGCCGCGGCGTTTCACGCCGGCGCCCACGACATCCTGTTGATCGCGTTCGGGATGGCGGTCGCGCGTTTGTTGGGCAACCCGCGCCGCACCGTCACGATCGATGTGGAAAGCCATGGCCGGCACGCAGATTGGTCGTCCGAGATCGACCTGTCCCGCACCGTCGGCTGGTTCACCGCCAAATATCCGGTGGCCCTGACGCTGGACCCGCTGGACTGGGCCGGAGTGCTCGACGGCGGAGCCGCCGTCGGCACGGCGGTCAAGGCCGCCAAGGAGCAGCTGCGCGCCCTGCCCGACGGCCTCACCTACGGCCTGCTGCGATACCTCAACCCCGGCGCCGCAGAGCATGGTTCGGACCCGACGGTCGCGTTCAACTACCTGGGCCGCCTGGCCGGAACCGCCGAGTTGTCCGACGACCTGTGGCGGCCGGACTTCGATAGCGTGTCGGCCGGCGCCGTCGCGACGGCGGTCTCGATGCCGCTGAGCCACACCCTCGCCCTCAATGCCGGCGTCCTCGACGCCGAGGACGGCCCCCATCTGCACGCCGAATGGACGTGGGCGGCGTCCGCGCTCGACACGGAGCGGCTGAACCGATTGAGCGAGTTGTGGTTCGAGGCCCTGCGGGGCATCTGCGCGCACGTGCGCGCCGGCGGCGGCGGCCTGACGCCGTCGGACGTAGCACCCGCGCGCCTGACCCAACCGCAGCTCGACGACCTCGAACGGCACGGCCGCGTGGCCGACGTGCTGCCGTTGACGCCGCTGCAGCATGGGCTGTTCTATCACGCCACGGCCGCGCGCGCCGAGGGCGTCGACTTGTACGCCGTCCAGCTCGCCATCGGAATTGCCGGCCCGCTCGACCCGCACCGGCTGCGCGCGGCGCTGCGCACCGTCGTCGCCCGGCACCCGAACCTCGCCGCCCGGTTCTGCCCGGAGGTCGACCCGCCCGTGCAGGTCATCCCCGCCGCGGCCGACGTGCCATGGCGCGAGGTCGAATTCGACTCCGGCAGAACCGATTTCGACGAGCAAGTCCGGCGGCTGTGCGCCACCGAACGCGAAGCGGTCTGCGACCTGACCGGCCCGCCGGTGTTCCGAGCCGCGCTCATCCGCACCGCCCCCGACCGGCACCGGCTCGTGCTGACCAACCATCACGTGGTGCTCGACGGCTCCTCGCTGCCGATCCTGCTGCAGGAAATCTTCGCCGTCTACCACGGGCAGCGCCTCCCCGCGGCCGTGCCGTATCGCCACTACGTGGCCTGGCAGGCCGGGCGGGACCACGGCGCCGCCCACGCGGCGTGGCGAGAAGCGTTGGCGGACTTCGACACTCCGACCCTGGTCGGGTCGCCGCACCGGCAGCCGCAGGGGCGGCACGGCGTGCAGTCACGCAGGCTCTCCGAACAGGCCACCCAGGCGTTGCAGCAGCTGGCTCGCGCGCACCGCACCACCGTGAACACGGTGCTGCGCGCCGGCTGGGCGCAGCTCCTGGTGTCGCTGACCGGGCAGCACGACGTCATCTTCGGCGCCACGGTCTCCGGCCGCGCGGCCGACGTCGTCGGCATCGAGTCGATGGTGGGCCTACTGATCAACACGGTGCCGGTGCGGGCGCGGCTGACCACCGCGACCACGGTCGCCGACCTGCTCGGCCAGCTGCACCGCGCCTACCAGCAGACTATCGACCATGAACACCTGGCGCTCAACGAGATTCAACGCGTCACCGGACACGATCAACTGTTCGACACCTTGTTCGTCTTCGAGAACTACCCGCTGGACGCGGCGGCCTCGATGCAGCTCGGTGAGCTGGCCGTCACCGATTTCAGCAGCCACGAGTCGACCCACTACCCGCTGACGCTGCAGGCGACGCCCGGCCCCGCGCTGGCGCTGGAGCTGGAATACGACGCCGACACGTTCGACGCCGAGACCGTCGCGAGGTTGGCGGATCGGCTGGAGCGGATCCTGTCGGTGATGGCCGCCGACCCGTCGCGGCGGTTGTCGACGGTCGATGTGCTCGCCGCCGACGAGCGCGCGCGCCTCGACCGGTTCGGCAACCGCGCGGTCCTCGACCGGGCGGCGGCCGGTGCGTCCATCCCGCAGCTGTTCGCCGCGCAGGCGCGCCGGACCCCCGAGGCGGTGGCGGTGCGGTGCGGTGCCCGCAGTTGGACGTACCGGGAGCTCGACCTGGCGTCACATCGGTTGGCGCACCGGCTGATCGGGCACGGCGCGCGCGCCGGGCAGTGCGTGGCGGTGATGTTCGGCAGGTCCGGGGAGGCGATCGTCGCGATCCTGGCGGTGCTCAAGTCCGGGGCCGCGTATCTGCCCATCGACCCCGCCGTGCCGGACGCGCGGATCGATTTCGTCCTCGCCGACGCGACGCCGGTCGCGGCGGTGACGACGGCGGAGCTGGCCCCGCGGTTCGCCGGCCGCGGGCTCACCGTGCTCGACGCGCACGACCACGGAACCGCCGCCGACGCCCCACTGCCCTGGCCGGCCGGCGACGACGTCGCGCACATCGTGTACACGTCGGGCACCACGGGGGTGCCCAAGGGCGTGGCGACCACCCACCACAACGTGACCCAGTTGCTCGAGCCGCTGCACGCGGGCCTGCCGTCAGGCCCCAATGACCTCTGGACGCAATGGTATTCGTATGCGTTCGACGCCTCGGTGGAAGAGATCTGGGGGGCGTTACTGCACGGCAGCCGCCTGGTCGTGGTCCCCGAGTCGGTGGCCGCGGTGCCCGAGGACTTCCAAGCGTTGATCGTGGCCGAAGGGGTGACCGTGCTGCACCAGACGCCGTCGGCCCTGGCCGCGCTCTCGCCGCGGGGCCTGGAGTCGACGGCGGTGGTGGTGGCGGCCGAACCGTGCGCGGTGGAACTGGTGGACAGGTGGGCGCCCGGCCGCGTCATGACCAACGCCTACGGCCCGACCGAGACCACGCTGTGCGTGACCGTCAGCGTGCCGCTGGCGGCCGGCGCTGAGCTGGTGCCCATCGGCGTGCCGATTCCCGGCGCGGCGCTGTTCGTCCTCGACGGGTGGCTGCGCCCGGTGCCGCCGGGCGTGGTCGGCGAGTTGTACGTGGCGGGCCGCGGGGTCGGCGTCGGCTACGTGCGCCGCGCCGGGCTGACGGCGTCGCGCTTCGTGGCCTGCCCGTTCGCGCCGGGGCAGCGCATGTACCGCACCGGGGATCTGGTCTCCTGGGACGCAGACGGGCAGCTGCGATACCTGGGCCGCGCGGACGAGCAGGTCAAGATCCGCGGTTATCGCATCGAGCTCGGCGAGATTCAGGCGGCGCTGGCCGACACCGAGCACGTCGAGCAGGCGGTGGTGATCGTCCGCGAGGACCGGCCCGGCGACAAGCGCCTGGTCGGTTACGTCACCGAATCCGCGCCTGGCGCAGTGGATCTCGTTGCAGCGCGCACCCAGCTGGGTGAACGGCTGCCCGCCTACATGGTGCCGGCCGCGGTCGTGGCCGTGCCGGCCCTGCCCCTGACGGTCAACGGCAAACTGGACACCCGCGCGCTGCCGCAGCCGCAGTACCGCGACGCCGTCTACCGCGCCCCGTCGAACGCCATCGAGGACGTGCTGTGCGGTGTCTACGCCCAGGTCCTCGGCCTGGACCGCGTCGGCGTCGACGACTCGTTCTTCGACCTCGGCGGGGACTCCCTGTCGGCGATGCGCCTCGCCGCCACCGTCAACAAAGCCCTGCGCACCGACCTGACGGTGCGCACCTTGTTCGCCGCGCCCACCGTCGCCCAGCTCGCACCGCGGCTGCACGACGGCGCGGGCGCCGCCCGGCCGCTGGTCGCCGGCGCGCGGCCCGAGCGAATCCCGTTGTCGTACGCCCAGAATCGCCTCTGGTTCCTCGGCCAGCTGCACGGGCCGTCACCGGTGTACAACATGACGGTGGGCCTGCGGCTGCGTGGTCGCTTGAACCCCGAGGCGCTGGGCGCCGCGCTGACGGACGTGGTGGGCCGCCACGAATCGCTGCGCACGGTGTTCCCCCACATCGACGGGGTGCCCTACCAACACGTGCTGCCGGCCGAACGCGCCGAGCTCGGCTGGGCCGCCGTCGATGCCGCCGGGTGGTCGACGGCTCGGCTGGCCGACGCCGTCGACGCCGTGGCGCGCCACGCGTTCGACCTGACCGCCGAAACGCCATTGCACGCAAGGCTTTTCCGCGTTGCCGACGACGAGCACGTGCTGGTGGCGACGGTGCACCACATCGCCGCCGACGGCTGGTCGGTCACCCCGCTGGTGCGGGACCTGGGCGTGGCCTACGCCAGCCGCTGCGATGGCCGCGCCCCCGACTGGGCGCCCCTGGCGGTGCAGTACGCCGATTACGCGCTGTGGGAGCGGGACCGGTTCGGTGACGCCGACGACGGCCCCCTCGCCGCGCAAGTGGCGTACTGGCGGCAGGCGCTCGCCGAAATGCCCGAGCGGCTGCACCTCCCGACCGACCGGCCGTACCCGCCCGTCGCCGACTACCGCGGCGCCACCGCGCCAGTGCAGTGGTCCGCCGAGGTGCAGCGCCGCGTCCGCGCGCTGGCCCGCGACCACGACGCGACGAGCTTCATGGTGCTGCAGGCGGCGCTGGCCGTCCTGTTGAGCAAGCTGTGCGCGACCGCCGATGTGGCCGTGGGCTTCCCGGTCGCCGGCCGCCCCGACCCCGCGCTGGACGACCTGGTCGGTTTCTTCGTCAACAGGTTGGTGCTGCGGGTGCAGCTGGCCGGCGACCCCACGATCGCCGAGACGCTGGCCCAGGTGCGGGCGCGCAGCCTGGCGGCCTACGAGCACCAGGACCTGCCCTTCGACGTCTTGGTGGAGCGGCTCAATCCGGCCCGATCGATGGCCCATCACCCGTTGGTTCAGGTGGCGCTGGCGTGGCAGAACCTACCCGGCCAGCACGACCCGGCCGCCGGGCTGACGCTGGGCGACCTACAGATCACCCCGATGCCGCTGGACACCCACACCGCGCGGATGGACCTCACCTTCTCGCTGGCCGAACGGTGGACGCCGGCGGGGGAGCCCGCGGGGATCACCGGCGCGGTGGAATTCCGCACCGACGTGTTCGACGCGGCCAGCATCGAGGCGCTCGTCGCGCGGCTGGAGCGGGTCGTGCTGGCCATGACGGCCGATCCCACGCGCCGGTTGTCCACCATCGACGTGGTCGACGAGCGCGAACACGCGTGGCTCGACGAGGCGGGCAACCGCGCGGCGCTGACCCGGGCCGACGTCGGCCCGTCGATACCGGAACTGTTTGCCGCGCAGGCGCTTCGCAGCGCCGACGCGACAGCGCTGCGCTGCGCGGACCGCTCCCTGACCTACCGGGAGGTGGAGCAGGCCGCGAACCGCCTCGCGCACCTGCTGGCCGCCCACGGCGCGCGGCCGGGCCGCGTGGTGGCGCTGCTCCTCCCGCGTTCTGCCGAGGCGATTGTGGCGATCCTGGCCGTGTTGAAGACGGGCGCGGCATACCTGCCCATCGACCCCGCCGTGCCCGACGCCCGGCTCGACTTCCTCCTGGCCGACGGCGCACCCGTCGTCGCGATCACCACCGCGAGCATGGCCCGCCGATTGACGGGTCACGACGTGCGGGTGGTCGACATCGACGCGCCGCTGGATGCTCACCCCAGTTTCGCGCCGCCGGCGCCGGCCGCCGACAACGTCGCCCACATCATCTACACCTCAGGTACCACCGGAACCCCCAAAGGCGTTGCGGTGACGCACCGCAACGTCACCCAGCTGATGGAGGGCCTGGACGCCGCCCTGACCGCGCCCGGGCCGGCGCGGGTGTCGACGCAGTGGCACTCCTACGCGTTCGACGCGTCGGTGCGTGAGATCTGGGGCGCGTTGCTGCACGGCGGGCTGCTGGTCGTCGTCCCGGAGGCCGTGGCGGGTGAGGACCTGCGCGACCTGGTGGTGCGCGAGCGGGTCGGCGTGCTCAGTCAAACGCCGTCCGCGTTGGCGGCGTTGCCCCTCGAGGGGTTGGAGTCGGCGGCGCTGATCGTCGGCGGCGAGGCCTGCCCGGCCGAGTTGGTCCAGCGGTGGGCGCCGGGCCGGGTGATGCGCAACGCGTACGGCCCGACGGAAACCACCGTGGACGTGACCCTCAGCGCCCCACTCGAGGCGGGCGCGGGCGAGGTGCCCATCGGGGCGCCGGTCGCGGGGGCCGCGCTGTTCGTGCTCGACGCGGGGTTGCGCCCCGTACCGCCCGGCGTGGTCGGTGAGTTGTACGTCGCCGGCCGGGGGGTGGGCGTCGGCTATCTGGGTCGGGCGGCGTTGACCGCGTCACGCTTCGTCGCGTGCCCGTTCGCGGGCGCGGACGCGCCCGGGGCGCGCATGTACCGCACCGGTGACCTGGTGCGGTGGCGCGCCGACGGGCAACTGCACTACGTGGGGCGCGCCGACGAGCAGGTCAAGATCCGCGGCTACCGCGTCGAACTCGGTGAAATCCGTTGCGCGCTGGCCGCGTTGGCGGGTGTGGACGCCGCGGCGGTCGTCGTCCGGGAGGACCGGCCCGGTGACCAGCGCCTCGTCGGTTACTTCACCGGCGCGGCGGACCCGCGGCACGCGCGGGCCGAGCTGGCCAAGCAGCTGCCCGCCTACCTGGTGCCGGCCGCCATCGTGGCGTTGGACGCGTTGCCCCTGACGGTCAGCGGCAAGCTGGATCGCCGGGCGCTGCCCGCACCGGAGTACCGCGACGCCGAATACCGCGCCCCCGGCAACGCCATCGAGGAGATCCTGGCCGACAGCTACGCCGAAATCCTGGGCGTGGAGCGCGTCGGCGTCGACGACTCGTTCTTCGACCTCGGTGGGGACTCGCTCACCGCGATGCGCCTGATCGCGGCGGTCAACAAGTCCCTCGACGCGCGGCTGGGCGTGCGCGCCCTGTTCGACACGCCCACCATCGCCGGACTGGCTCCCAAGATCCACACCGGCGCGGGCGCGCTGGAACCCCTGGTGCCCGGCGAGCGGCCCGCCGTGATCCCGCTGTCCTTCGGCCAGAGTCGGCTGTGGTTCCTCGACCAATTCACCGGTCCCTCAGCGGTATTCAACATGGCCGTGGCGCTCGCGCTGACCGGCCGCCTGGACGTCGACGCGCTGGGCGCGGCCCTGGCCGACGTGGTCGGCCGCCACGAATCGCTGCGCACGGTGTTCCCGCACCGCGACGGCGTGCCCTATCAGGAGGTGCTGGCGCCCGAGCACGCGGACTTCGGTTGGGGCGTCGTCGACGCCACGGCATGGCCGCGCCAGCAGTTGCTGGCGTCCCTCGGGGCGGTCGCGCGGCACACCTTCGACCTTTCGCGGGAAATACCGTTGTACGCAAGGCTATTCGCGGTGTCCGAGGACGAGCACGTCCTGGTGGCGGTGGTGCACCACATCGCCGCCGACGGCTGGTCGGTGGCGCCGCTGGTGAGCGACCTCGCGGCCGCGTACGCCAGCCGGTCCGCCGGACACGCCCCGCACTGGGCGCCCCTGCCGGTGCAGTACGCCGACTTCACCCTGTGGCAGCGCGCGCAGTTCGGCGACCTGGACGACGGCACCAGCCACCTCGCGAGAGAGCTGGCCTACTGGCAGGGCGCGCTGGCGGGGATGCCCGAGCGGCTGCAGCTGCCCACCGACCGGCCGTATCCCGCCACCGCCGACCAC
>NZ_LZKC01000285.1:0-25563 GCF_001672685.1 Mycobacterium sp. E2462 | reverse complement strand
GGCCTCGCCCGGGGGTCTACGACGTCCACGAACGGGTCCGGGACATGAACCGCAACGGCATCCTGGCGTCGATGTGCTTCCCGACGTTCACCGGGTTCTCGGCCCGGCACCTCAACATGCACCGCGAAGAGGTCACGCTGGTCATGGTGTCGGCCTACAACGACTGGCACATCGACGACTGGGCGGGTTCCTACCCCGATCGCTTCATTCCCATCGCCGTGCTGCCGACCTGGAATCCGGGCGCCATGTGCGCCGAGATCCGCCGCGTCGCCGCCAAGGGTTGCCGGGCGGTGACGATGCCGGAACTGCCGCACCTGGAGGGGCTGCCGAGCTATCACGACGACGACTACTGGGGCCCGGTGTTTCGCGCGCTGTCCGAGGAGAACGTGGTGATGTGCCTGCACATCGGAACCGGCTTCGGCGCTATCAGCATGGCCCCGAACGCGCCCATCGACAACATGATCATCTTGGCCACCCAGGTCTCGGCGATGTGCGCGCAGGACCTGTTGTGGGGTCCGGCGATGCGTAACTACCCCGACCTGAGGTTTGCGTTCTCCGAGGGCGGAATCGGTTGGATCCCTTTCTATTTGGATCGTAGCGACCGCCACTACACGAATCAGAAGTGGCTGCGCCGCGACTTCGGTTCGAAACTGCCCAGCGACGTGTTCCGCGAGCACTCGCTGGCCTGCTACGTCACCGACAAGACGTCGCTAAAACTGCGCCACGAGATCGGCATCGACAACATCGCGTGGGAGTGCGACTACCCGCACTCGGACTGCTTCTGGCCCGACGCTCCCGAGCAGGTGCTGGCCGAACTCAACGCCGCGGGCGCCGACGACGCCGACATCAACAAGATCACCTGGGCCAACGCCTGCCGATTCTTCGGCTGGGACCCATTCGCGCGCACCCCCCGGGAACGCGCCACCGTGACGGCGTTGCGCGCCAACGCCGTCGACGTAGACGTGTCGATCCGGCCGCGCGCGGAGTGGGCCCGCTTGTACGCCGAGAAGCAACTCGCGTAGCCACCTCGGGCGTGCGGCCCCCGCTCGCCCGGGACGATCGTGAAGCTACCCGCACGCTCGGGGCCGAGCGTGAAGCTACCCGCACGCTCGAGCGGCGAGCATCGGGCCCAGCTCTTCGAGTGCACGCACCCCGGTCGCGAAGTCGCCGCCGACGGGCGCCAGCAGCGCGACGTGGTCCGCACCGACACGCAGGTGCTCGCGCACCAGCGCGCCGATTTCCGAGTAATCATGTTGTGCCGCAGACGAATCGGCGGCCAGGCTCACCCCGACCACCAGGAGCTTGTCCGGCCCCAACGCCGCACGGGCCTGGGCGGTGAATTCCGGGGGCAGGCCGGCCGGAAAGGCGCCGTGCGCCTTTTCACCGGCCAGCGCCAGCATTTTCGGGCCGTTGGCGGCGACGATGCGCGGGTAGGGCGCGTCCGGTGCCGGCGGCCACGTGACGGCGTCCATCTGGTCCAGGTAGTCGCGCATGGTGGCCAAGGGGCTGCCGAATTCGCGGCCGACGCTGGTCGCCTGCTCCGGGTAGCCCGCCCCCAACCCGAGGGCCAGCCTGCCGGGATACGCCTGCGCCAGTTGGGCGGCTGCCGCGTTCATGGTCTGCGCCGGGCGCGCCCAGATGTTGGCGATGCAGGTGCCCAGGACGATCCGTTCGGTGGCGGCCAGTAACACGGCCAGTTGGACCAGGGCGTCCTTGCCGAGGACCTCGTTCGTCCAGACCGCGCCGTAACCCGCGCGTTCGAGGCGGCGCGCGGCATCCCGTAACTGGTCGGCCGTCGGTGTGGCGGTGAAGGAGACCGGCAGGCATGCGCCCACCGGTCCCAACGCCTTTCGGGTCTCGTCGATCGGCGCCATGGCGTCACTCACCGAAGTAGTGGCCGGCCTCGAGGTCCTCGATGAGGCCCGCCCGCTGCGGATGCCAATCCACGATCTTTCGCGTCAGCTCGTTCGAGGTCGGGTTGTCCAGGGCCGCGAAGAGCGCGAGGAAGCCGAAATGACCCGCCTCTTCGGCCGGGATGCTCACCGTAGGCACGTCGAGCTTGCGCCCGATGACGGCCGCGATGTCGGCGAACGGTATTCCCTTGTCGGCGACGCCGTGCAAACGCGTTCCGGCGGGCGCGGTTTCGAGCGCCAACCGGTACAGGTGCGCGGCGTCGAGCGTGTGCACCGCGGGCCAGCGGTTCGACCCGTCACCGAGGTAGCCCGACTTGCCGGTGGCGCGCGCGGTGTTTATCAGGTGGTGGGCGAAGCCGTGATGGTCGAGGTTGCTGTGCACCAGCGGCGACAGCCGGATCACCGAGGAGCGCACGCCCCGCTCGGCCAGCGCGATGACCGCATTCTCCGAGTCGACCCGAGGCCCGCCGGGCAGCACGTCGAGTTCGGTCCCGGTGCCACCCGCCCCGAGGAGCGACAGCAGCAGGGTCCCGGACGTGCTGACGAATGGCCGATCGGTTCCCACGAGCGCTTCCCCCAACGCCTCGACGGCGCGCAGGTCGGCCTCGGCCGCACCGGCGAAATCGTCGAAATCGTGCTTGAAAGCGAGGTGGATGACGCCGTCGGCCGCGGCGGCGCCCGACCGGAGGCTGTCGAGGTCGTCCAGGTCGCCCCGGTGCACCTGGGCGCCCCTGGCGGAGAGGGCGGCGGCGCCCTCGTCGGAGCGGGCCAGGCCGGTGACGCGGTGCCCGGCCGCGAGCAGTTCGTCGACGACGGCCGAGCCGATGTGTCCGGTCGCGCCGGTCACGAAGACGTGCATGGTGGTTCCCTTCAGGTTGGCGCCTTAGCGTGCTGTCCAGTCCGTGCTGTCCAGTCAAAGTCCGTCGCGCCGCCACGTCCAAGACCCATTCCGGATGGCGTCATGCACAATCGGCATCACGCCAGCTCAGCGGGGCGCAGCGGTGTCGCGGCCGGCGAAGAGGGCCTTACACTCGAGGCATGACGGATTCGCCGGTGATCGATCTCGACCTGCGCCTGGTGGGTTATTTCGTCGTGGTCGCCGAACAGCGGCACTTCGGCCGTGCCGCCGCCGCCCTGCGGGTCGCGCAGCCCTCCTTGAGCCGCCAAATCCGGCGCCTGGAGCAGCAATTGGGCGTGCGATTACTGGACCGCACGCCGCAGGGCACCCGGGTCACAGCCGCCGGTGAGGTGTTCCTGCCGCGGGCCAAGGCGCTATTGCGCTCGGCCGCCCAGGCCGCCGCGCAGGCCCGCGCCGCCGCCCAACCGAGCCGGATCACCATCGGCTATACCACCGGCATGATCGTCACCCCGGCGGTGCGGGAGTTGCGCCGCGAACATCCGGACGCGGACGTGCAGGTCGTACACCTGGATTTCGCGCGGGCGCGAATGGCGTTGCTGGACCACGTGGTTGACGCGGTGATGACGCGGTTGCCCTTCCCGACCGATCAGCTGCACGTGACGGTCCTCTACGACGAGCCCCGCGTCTTGGCGGTGCCCATCGATCATCGCCTCGCGGGCCGCGCGTCGGTGAGCCTCGACGACATCGCCGACGAGCCGATGCCGCGGGTGCGGCACTCCGATCCCGCGTGGAGCGCGTATTGGCGCATCGACCCTCGGCCCGACGGCCGCCGCGCGCCGGACGGCCCGTTCATCGACGCGCTCGAGGACAAATTCGAACTGATCGCCTCCGGGCAGGCGGTCGCGATCACCGCCGGCTTCCACGGCAACGCGTTGCGGCCCGACATCGTCACCATCCCGTTGGACAACGTCGAGCCCAGCCACGTCGTCTTGCCCACGCGCGCCGGCGATCGCGGCCGCCTGGTGGCCGCCTTCCGGAAACTGGCCGAGGCTCACCTCAACGGTCCGGGCGGCTAACGCAATTGCGTTGCGAGCTCGGCGATCATCTCGCGGGTCCGGCGCTTGGACGCGATCAACTCGTCGCGGTTGTCGCCGATGGGCAGCAGGCGCACCGACAGATCCGTCACGCCGGCGTCGGCGAAGCGGCGCAGGCGATTCAGGATCGCCGTCTCGTCCCCCGCGGCGCAGATGTCGCCGACATCGCGGGCGTCCCCGTAGCCGAGTAGCCGCTGGTAGTTGGGGGACACTTCGGCCTCGCCCAGGATCCGGTTCGCACGCTCCCGCGCCGCATCCACTTCGTCTGCGGCACAAAGACATACGGGCACACCGGCGACGATGCGCGGCGCGGGGCGCCCGGCATTGTCGGCGGCCTTGGTGATGCGCGGGACGACGTGCTCGCCGACCGCGCGCTCGTCGGCCATCCACAAAATGGTGCCGTCGGCGCGCTCGCCCGCGATCGTCAGCATCACCGGTCCGAGGGCGGCGACCAGCAGCGGCAGCGGCGCCACCGGCGCCACGTCCAGGGGATTGTGCACCCGGAACGTGTCGTTTTCCACGTCGACGGGACCCGGGTTGGCGAACGCGGCGTGCAGCACGTCGAGGTAGTCGCGGGTGTAGCCGGCGGGCCGCTCGTAGGGAATGCCGAGCATGTCGTCGACGATCCAGTGGTGCGACGGTCCGACGCCCAGCGCCAGGCGCCCGGCCGTGGCCGCGTGCACCGAAAGCGCTTGGCGCGCCAGGGCGATGGGGTGCTGGGCCTGCAGCGGGACCACCGCCGTGCCCAGTTCGATGCGGGTGCTGCGGGTGCCCAGCAGGGTGGCGGCCACCAACGCGTCGAAGTCGTTCGGGATCTGCGGGATCCACGCGCTGTCCAGACCGGCGGTCTCGGCCCAGTCGATGTCGGCGAGCATGCGGGTGACCTTGCGCGCGGAATCCCCGCGCTCGGGTCCGATCATCACTCCGACACGCACGATTCCTCCAACGCCGATCGCCCGCCCCGCGGGATGCAAGTCCGATTATGCACTGATGGATAACGTACTTGCCAAAAAAGAGAATGCCAATACCGCCGGGCGCGGGGACCGCGGCGCCTAGGCGCGGCAGAGAATCTCGCCGTGCGGGATGGCGATCATGCCGTCGGGGTCGGCGGCCCAGGCCCGCCACGCCGCGGCGATGTCCGCGAGTTCGGCGGTCGTCGCCACGTCGAGGCGCACCAGGTCATGGGCGATCGTCGAGTTCACGATCCGGTCTGCCCACATCCCGCCCCACCAGTCGCGCGACTCCGGCGTCGCGTAGCACCACACGCTCGCGCTGGGGGTGATGTCGGTGAACCCCGCCCGCCGGGCCCACGACAACAACCGCCGCCCCGCATCCGGCTCGCCGCCGTTGGCGCGGGCGACCCGCTGGTAGAGGTCGCGCCACCGGTCGAGTTCCGGCAACTGCGGGAACCAGATGAAGCCCGAGTAGTCGGCGTCGCGGGCGGCCACGATGCCGCCCGGGACGCACACCCGCCTCATCTCGCGCAGCGCCGCCACCGGGTCGGTCACGTGTTGGAGCACCTGGTGGGCGTGCACGACGTCGAAGGTGTCGTCGGGAAAGTCGAGGCGATGGACGTCGGCGGTTGCGAACGCGACGTTGGTCAGCCGGTGCCGGTCGGCCTCGGCGCGCGCGACGTCGAGGACGTCGGCGACCTGGTCGACGGCCGTCACCACCCCGGGGGCGACGCGGGCGGCGAGCCCGGCGGTGATGCTGCCGGGCCCGCACCCGACGTCGAGCACGGACAGTCCGGGCCGCAACCAGGGAAGCAGGTATGCCGCGGAGTCGTCGACCGTGCGCCGCTGGTGTGCGCGCAGCACCGATTCGTGATGCCCGTGGGTATAGGTCGCCCCCTGCTCGTCGCCCATAGTTGCGCCCCTTCCGATCGTCGCGTCTGGGCACAGATTACCGGTGTCTGGTCACAATGTGACATTGTTATCTCATATGTTGAGACGCTCAGTCGACGGGGACGTCGAGGATCGGGCGGTCGTCACCCGCCCCCGGGCCGTCGAAGTGCCACCACTCGCCCGCGTACACCTTCAGGCCGCCGTAGTTCATGGCGGTGCGCAACGCGGCGCGGTTCGCCTGCGCGTCAGCGCTGATCCCTTGAGTGGCGAATGCCGTTGCGCGAGCGGTGAAGTCGTCGAAATCGGTGCCCATGTCGGCCAGGCACAGCCCGTCGGCGCGCTGCTGGGCGGGGCACGGTTGCTGCCCGGCCGTGAACGTCACGTCGACCGAGCGCCCCGACTCGTGGCTGTGCGCAAACGGTCCCGGGCGGGCCACCCACGCCGGGTTGGGCACCCGGCTGAACATCTTCACCTGGACGTCGTGGGGGCGGTAGCAGTCCCAGAACACCAGCAGGTGACCCTGGGCGCGCAGCGACGACGCCGCCGCGGCCAGGCCCGGGGCCATCGACTGGTGGACCAGGCACCTGGCGTCCGACGGGTACAGCTGCGTCCCGGTGAAGTTGTCGGCCGTCGCGTAGCGCAGGTCGATCACCGCGTCCGGGACAGCGCTGCGGACGTCGACGAAACCGGCCGCGCGGGCGGCCGCACCCACCGGCGGCACGTCGGGGCCGGCCAGCGCCGGCGGCCCGGCGCCCAACCCGGCCAGCGCGGCCATCGCCGCGGCCATCACCGGGGCCAGCCGGGCGACGCGGGCGAGTGGCATGCGGTCATTGTGATCACAATTGGCCGCAATTGGCCGCGATTGGCATTGACGGTTTCGGCGCACTAATTTGCCAGGGGTGACGTTCTCAGCTGCTCGTGCAGCCGCGCGATGGATCGCCCCCTTCCTGACGGTCGCTGCCGTCGTCGGCACGGGCCTCGTCGCCCACCCCGCGCCGACGCTCCGCCTGGCCGACGCGGCCGACCCGCTCGCCGGCGCGCCGTTCTATGTCAACCCCAATTCGGCCGCCATGCGCGCCGCGCAGCACGCCGACCCGCCGAGCCCCGAACTGACCGCCGTCGCCAACACCCCGCAGGCGTACTGGATCGTGCCGGGCGGCTCCGCGGCCACGGTGGGGCAATACGTGGGCGACGCGAACGCCGCCGGCGCCATCCCGGTGCTGTCGATCTACGGAATCCCGCATCGCGACTGCGGCAGTTTCGCCGCGGGCGGCATGGGATCGGGCGCCGACTACCGCAGCTGGATCGACGGCATCGCCGGGGGCGTGGGCGGGTCGCGGGTCGCCATCGTCCTCGAGCCCGACGCGCTGGCCATGGCCGACTGCTTGTCGGCCGACCAACGCCAAGAGCGCTACGACCTGATCCGCTACGCCGTCGACTCGCTCACCAAGGATCCGGCCGCGGCGGTCTACGTCGACGCCGGGCACCTGCGCTGGCACAGCCCGGAGGACATGGCGGCGCGGCTGAACCAGGCTGGCGTCGGCCATGCCCGCGGCTTCAGCGTCAACACCGCGAACTTCTACACCACCGAGGATGAAATCGGCTACGGCGAGGCCATTTCCGGGCTCACCAACGGGGCACACTACGTGGTCGACACCTCACGCAACGGCGCCGGCCCGGCACCGGACTCCCGGCTCAACTGGTGTAACCCCAGCGGTCGCGCGCTGGGCACCCCGCCGACCGCGGCCACCGCGGGCGCGCACGCCGACGCCTACCTGTGGATCAAACGACCCGGGGAATCAGACGGCAGCTGCGACAACGGCGACCCGCCGGCGGGCACCTTCGTCAACCAGTACGCCATCGACCTGGCCCGCAACGCGGGGCACTAGCGAACAACGCGCGCCGGCCTGTCGGCGGCCCGAAAGCTACGACCGGGCGGCGTATTTCGAGAGTTGTTTCCGCAGCGGCGACGCTAGCGCCGCCGCGGCCGCGCCGGTCAGTGCCGCCGCCGACGGCTTCGGTGACCAGTGCAGCGCGGCCATGGCCCAGCCGAGCGGTTCGTCGAGCTGCGGGTCGGAGCCGTTGTGCTCGGTGGCCGCGGGCGGTCGCTGTTCGGACTCGGCAAAGATGTCCAGCATCGCGGGCAGAAACGCCTTCATGTCCTGCGGTCCCCGGCTGGTCACGAGGTTGCGGTCGCGCACGACCTCGCGATCGAGCCAATCGGCGCCGGCGTTGACCAGGTCGTCGCGGATTCCCGGCCACGAGGTCAGGGTGCGCCCGTTCAACAGGCCCGCCGACGCGAGCACCCACGGTCCGTGGCACAGCGTGACTATCGGCTTGCCGGCATGGTCGAACGCGCGGACGAAGTCGCGGGCCGGCGCCGACTGCCGCAGCAGATCGGGGTTGATGAAGCCGCCCGGCAGCAGCAACCCGTCGTAAGCATCCGGGTCGGCATCGGTGACGACCACGTCCACGCCGACGCGGGTCGCCGGCATGTGCAGGTTCACCCCGCGGATGCGGCCCTTGCGCAGGGACACGACATCGACCTTTGCACCGGCCAATTGCAATGCACGCAACGGAACGACCAGCTCCACCTTTTCGAAGCCGTCGGCCGCCAACGCTGCGATTCGTCGCCCCGCAAGGCGTCGAGTCTTTGACATCACGCTCTCCTGTCAGTTGTGGCGCGCGAGGGCGCCGGTTACCTTCTGCCCGGCCGGCTGGTTGCTCAACCGACCGCGAGCCGTGCGGGCGCACCCCTCAACGCGCCTGTCCCGCCAGGGCCGGACCGATCCGCGGGCGCCGCCACAGTTCCCAGGCCAATCGGCACACCCCGATGCCGGCGAGCAGGCCCAGCGCCGCCAGGGCGGGCAGGTGCGGCAACGCGGGCAGCGTCGCCGCGGCGAGCACCCCGGTGACGGCGCGGTCGACGGGGATCTGCCGATGGTCGCGCCACCGGTAGGCGACATCGGCGAAGTAGAACAACGCCATGCCGCAGGCCAGCGCGACCGCGGGTGCCAGCGGCAGCGGCGCGGTCGCGCGCTCGATGGTGGCGTGCGCGCCGACGGCGAACAGCATGATGCCGGCGACGAGCGGGAGATGCAGGTAGCTGTAGGCGTCGCGCGCAAGGTGGGCCCGTTCCGTGCCCGTGGCCTGCTCCAGCCGCTGCCGGGCTCCGGAGGTCAGGCCGAAGTAGGTCCACCAGAACGTGGCCATGACGGCCACGCCCAGCAGCAGAGCCGCAACCACCTGCCATCGGTCGAGATTCCTTGCGGCCCCGCCTAATTGCACGACCACCTCACCGAGCGCGATGATGATGATCGAGCCGTGGCGCGAGACGAAGTAGGACGGCGAGACGCGAAATCCGCCGAGCCCGAGCACGCCGGGCGCGCCGTAGTCGATCACCGCCGCGGCCACCCACAGCAGCTCGCGTCCGGGCGAATCGACGAACGCGGCGGCCACGATGCAGGCGGGTGCGGCGACGAACGCCGGCGCTATCCGACGGGTGCTTTGCCGCAAGGCGGCGTCCTCGTGCGCCGAGAGGGCGACGAATTTCACCACGTGGATCAGCCGAACCGTCAGCAGCGCGACGGCGAAGACCAGCGCGCCGGACCCGAACGCCGACGGCAGTGCCGCCGCGGCCACCAGCATCGCGGCCATCGCGGCGATGACGATCGCTTCATGCCACACGTTGGCCGTGTCGAAGGTGTTGATCAGCCACGTGTAGCCCGCCCAGGCCCACCACACCGCGAGCAGCGCCAACGCTGCCCTGCCGTAGCCCGTCGGCGAGGGATCGCCGACCACCAGCTGGGTGACCTGCGACATCGCGAAGGTGAACACCAGATCGAAGAAGAGCTCGAGGTTGCCCTCCGAGCGCGGGCCCGCGCGTTGCCCGGAGTCCTCGTCGTCCTCTGCCATGGCATGACTCTTCCGTCGTTGATGTACGCGCGTGACGAGGCGGCCAGTACCGTGCACAGACCGCTCGGCGCCATCAAGGGGAGTAACCCGCGCAACCGTGGTCAATCCACAAAGTTCGCGGCGGCCACGATTGGGTTGGGCCGCCGCGTCGTGCAGCGGGGCAAGGGTTGACCTGTCAGGCCGAACCGGGCCGCCGCAATTGCACCCGCGGGACCGGTTCGCCGGCGCCGTCGACTCTGTAAGCATGGTGAGCCAGCCGGTCCCGCGCCGAAACCGTTGCAGCGGAGCCGGCTTCCGTTGTCAGCCGGTCATCGTCGCGCCGGCCCGGCACACGATTTTTTGAGCGTCGGCGGCGCGGCGGCGCGGCCCGACGGTCGCGGGTGGCCGGCACCGGTAGCCATCGAGGCGCACCACGTCGTCATGGAACCCACATTGCTAGCTGGACCGCGCTGACGAAACCGGCGTGCGCGGCGGGGACGTGACGACGCAGCGCCGCACTGGCCACTTCCACCTCGGAAGGTTCACCGACCGCAACCGGCGATGGCCGCGAAACATGTACGCGCGCTTGCGCATTCGCATTCCATTCACCGTGCCGGCCTGAGCCGCCGCGGCGAAATGCGTTCGTCTGCAGTCGAATTCAGATCCGGCACCAGACGTGCTAGCATGACCCAGGGTGCCTGTCGGCATCGGAATGAAATGAAAGAAGTGGGAAAAGTATGACACAGGGAACTGTGAAGTGGTTCAACAGCGAAAAAGGCTTCGGTTTTATCGCTCCCGACGGTGGTGCGGCGGACGTATTCGTGCACTACTCCGAGATTCAGGGGAGCGGTTACAAATCGCTCGATGAGAACCAGCGAGTGGAATTCAGCATCGAGCAGGGGAACAAGGGCCCGCAGGCAGTCGGTGTGACTGCACTCTGACGGAGCGCTTCGTCCGTGTGGGCTGGTGGGGTTTCCCGCCAGCCCACAATGCTTTTCGGGGCTCCATGCGCGTCCAGTCCGGCGCTACAACGGCCGCCGGACGGCGCCAGCACCGCGCAGTGGCCCCCACCCGTGCGCAGGCCGCCCGATCGGCGGGCCCCGCGGGACCACCTAGCGCGCTCGGGCCCCCCTCGCTGCGTGCGTGTAGGTTGGCTGGTGAGTCGTTCGCCCTTTTCCCCTCGTGCCGACGCGGCCGTCTAGCTCCTGACGCCAGATCGCAGCCCGACCGCTCCCGGCCCGACGGATTCTCGCCTGAGCGACCCAGCACCACGACAAAGGACCACGCATACATGGATTCGGCAGAGTTGTTTTCGCATCGCCACCAGCCCGAGATCGCCTCAGACGCCGGTCGCAGCTCGGAGGCCGTGCAACTTCCCGTCTTCTCTGACGGCCCCGACACCGCACCGCCAGCGACGAAGCGACCGTCGTAACCGGTTCCCGCCGGAAGCAGCGGGCGGACACTGCATGGTGGCCAGGGGCGGGATCGAACCGCCGACCTTCCGCTTTTCAGGCGGACGCTCGTACCGACTGAGCTACCTGGCCGGAAGGCAGCGAATATCTCGCCGCGCTGGCGACCCTGACGGGACTCGAACCCGCGACCTCCGCCGTGACAGGGCGGCGCGCTAACCAACTGCGCCACAGGGCCTTGCTCTGCTCCGCGTCACCGCGTCGCGTACCCCCTACGGGATTCGAACCCGCGCTACCGCCTTGAAAGGGCGGCGTCCTAGGCCGCTAGACGAAGGGGGCCAGAACCGAATCTCTCCGGGGTACCCGCAACGGGTTTCCGTTGGGAGCCACGTCAGCTTAGGTCACGACGGGCCGAATCCTCAAACGAGGCCCCGATTCCCGACCCAGTATCCTGGTTCCTCGCGCCCCTATAGCTCAGTTGGTAGAGCTACGGACTTTTAATCCGCAGGTCCCAGGTTCGAGCCCTGGTGGGGGCACCACCGCACGATCACCCCAGCACGGCGCTGCTGTACGTGATGTCGGCGAAGGCGGCGGCGACGTCGTCATCGGGATAGACGAACCCGTTGGCCGCATGCAACTCGGCCACGGTGTTCGACGACGTCCGCCAGCCCCGGCGACCCAGATGCTCGACGATGTGGCTGCGCTCGCCGTGGTACACGAGGTCGTTGAAGTCGATCTCGAAGCCGAGCCCGCTCATCCGCTCGTGGTGGGCGCGCCACCGCGGGTCGGCGAAAACGGCGGTGTCGGGCACGAATTCGAAGGCCAACCGGCTGCCGGGGGCGCTCAACCCGGTGATGTGGTCGAACAACGCGTCCTGGGCGTCGTCGGGCAGGTAGACCAGCAGGCCCTCGGCGCTCCACGCCGACGGCGCCCCCGCGTCGAACCCGGCCGCCCGCAGCGCGGTGGCCCAGTCGTCGCGCAGGTCGACCGCGACCGTGCGCCGCTCGGCGGTGGGCCGCGCCCCCAGGTCCCCCAGCGTCAGGGTCTTGAACTCGATGACCTGCGGCATGTCAACCTCGTACACCACCGTGCCGCCCGGCCAGGGCAGTCGGTACGCCCGCGCATCCAGCCCGGAGGCCAGGATGACCACCTGACGGATGCCGCTGCCGGTGGCGTCGGTGAAGAACTGGTCGTAGAACCGCGTGCGGCAGGCCATCCCCTCCGCCATCCGCCGCGGGTCGAAGTCCGCGTTGCCGCCCGCGGCGATCTCGCCGTTGACCAGTCGGACGTAGACGTCGATGCCCACCGCCCGCACCAGCGGCGCGGCGTACGGGTCGTCGATCAAGCCGGCGTCGGACGCCAGCGCCCGCTGCGCGGCCACCATGGTCGCCGTCGCGCCCACGCTCGTCGCAAGGTCCCAACGATCGCTCTCGGTCCGGGCCATCCGGCTCCTCTCACCCGTGAAAAAGATAGACAATCTAGTGAGTACCACAGGGCCGTGGCTCGCCCGCGGTCAACCGCCTACCCGCCGGAGGCACCATGACCGACTTCGCCCAGCGAACGATCGACCTGGCTCGCCGCAACGTCGAGGACGGCGGCCGCCCGTTCGCGACGGTGATCGTGCGCGACGGCGAGGTGCTGGCCGAGAGCGCCAACAAGGTGGCCCAGACCAACGACCCGACGGCGCACGCCGAGATCCTCGCCATCCGCCAGGCGTGCACGGCGCTCGGGACCGAGCATCTCGTCGACGCCACCATCTACGTGCTGGCCCACCCCTGCCCCATGTGCCTGGGGTCGCTGTATTACTGCTCGCCGCGCGAGGTCGTCTTCCTGACCGCCCGCGAGGAGTACGAGCGCTACTACGTCGACGACCGCAAATACTTCGAGCTGTCCACGTTCTACGACGAGTTCGCCAAGCCGTGGCAGCACCGCCGCCTGCCGATGCGACACGAATCCCGCGAGGAGACCCGGGCCGCCGCGGTGGACGTCTACCGGCTGTGGAACGAGCGCAACGACGGCCGGCGACGCTCGACGGTCGTCCCGCCCGCCTGACGCGTCGCCGACGACGCCCGCGCACTTTCGCTACTATCTGCGTATGCATGCAGATAGTCGCCTACCCGACGACCAGGCCGGCCTGGTGGTCGAGGTGTTCCGCATGCTGGCCGACGTGACGCGCGTGCAGGTGCTGTGGTCGTTGACCGACCGTGAGATGAGCGTCAACGAGCTCGCCGAGCACGTCGGAAAGCCCGCGCCCTCGGTGTCCCAGCACCTGGCGAAGCTGCGGATGGCCCGGCTGGTGCGCACTCGCCGGGAGGGCACCACGATCTTCTACAGCCTGGAGAACGACCACGTGCGCCAGCTCGTCATCGACGCGGTGTTCAACGCCGAACACGCCGGCCCCGGCGTTCCCCGGCACCACCGCCGCGACGGCGGGCTGGCGGCAGTGGCCGCACCGCCGGACCGGCCGGCCGCCGGTGCACCGATCGAGGAAGGCAGCAGATGAGCGACGAACACACCCACGACGCACCCCACGCGCACGACCACCGCCACGGCGACCTCACCCACGCGCACCCGCACGACACCCACGAGCACGACCACGTCGAGCACCAGCACGCCCACGACCACGGCGACGGGACCCACCACACCCATCAGCACGTCCATCAGGCGGGGCTGGAGGACAGCCACGCCCACGCCCACGCGTGACGGGGCGGGGTCAGACCGGGCAGTAGTGCTTAGGGTCGCCACGCTCGTCGAGCGGCGGCAGGTTGCGCGCCGGCGTCTGCACCAGCGGCGCGTCGGCCGCGATCCGCCCGGCGGCCCGGTCCAGGCCGGCGCGGGCGCGCGGGTGCTTGCGGAATCGGCGTGGCACCACGGCGAAGACCGCGCGGACGACGTCACCGAAGCGGCGGTGTAGCCACTCGTCGCGGCTGGACCACTCGTAGCCCATCAGCTCGCGCACCGGCGGGTCGTAGAGCCCGACGGTCACCCAGACGAAGAACGGCGCGACGAGCCGGCGCTGCGCCGCCCACAGCCAGTCCGGCAGCCACCGCGCGAACGGCGGCTGCGGCAGCTCGCTCAGGTCGAGCACCGCGCGGGCCGCCCAGTTGTTCTCCAACACGTTGCGGCACATGTGATCCCAGTAGACCTGGAAGTCCTCCCAGGACTTCGGCACCGGCCGCATGCTCATGCCGTACATCCGGTACCACTCGACGTGCTCGTCGAACAGCTGGCGCTTCTGCGCTTCGGTGAGGCCGCCACAGAACCGCTCGGCGACAATGATGGTGCCGACGAAGAAGGTGGCGTGGGCCCAGTAGAAAACGTCGGGGTTCAGCGCGTGGTAGCGCCGGCCCAGCTCGTCGGTGCCCTTGATCTCGATGTGGTAGTCGCGGACCTCGGCCCCGGTGGTGGGGGCGCGCTCGCCGTCGAAGACCACGCCGCCGATCGGGTACAGCGAGCGCAACAGGCGCTGCCAGCGCTCCCGGAAGAACGTCGAGTGGTCGATGACCGCGGCCCCGAGCTGCGGGTGCATGTTCTGCATCGAGCCCGCCCACGGGCCCTGCAGCATGCCCCGCCAGTCCCCGAAGTACCGCCACGTCAGGGAACCGGGACCCAGCGGCGCGGGGGGCGCCTCGTATCCCCCCGGCGACACCGGGCAGCCGCCGGCCAGGCCGTCGGACGCCTCGGCCGAGGCACCGGCGGACACCCGCGCGGCGGGGGCGTCGGGTTGAACGGCGCTGGTCACCGGGCGCGATGCGGACGTATCTTGAGTCACTGTCGGATCCCTACCAGGTATCTGCAAAACTGACTACAACCGTTGTCAGTTTCTACTCTAGGAGCGATGTGCAGACCGGTCAACGCCAGGGTCGGTGGACGGGCGTCCCCCTGGAGAGCCGGGTCGCCCTTCGCCGCGACAGCCTGATCGCCGCGGGCGTGCAACTGCTCGGCGGCGCCGGCGGTCCGGCGCTCACCGTCCGCGCGGTATGCCGGCACGCCTCGCTGACCGAGCGCTACTTCTACGAAAGCTTCGCCGACCGGGACCAATTCGTGCGCGCGGTCTACGACGACGTCTGCACCCGCGCGATGGACGCGCTCACCTCGGCCGGCACCCCCCGCGAGGCCGTCGAGCGGTTCGTCGAGCTGATGGTGGACGACCCGATCCGTGGCCGCGTGCTCCTGCTGGTGCCGGCGGTGGAGCCGGCGTTGACCCGCTCGGGCGTGGAGTGGATGCCCACCTTCATCGACCTGCTGCAACGCAAGCTGTCCGCCATCGGCGACACGGTGCTGCAGCGGATGGTCGCCACCAGCCTGGTCGGCGGCCTGACCAGCCTGTTCACCGCCTACCTGCACGGGCAGCTGGGGGCCGGCCGCGAGCAGTTCATCGACTACTGCGTGAACCTGCTCTTCATCAGCGCGGCGCCCTACGTGCCCGCCGCCGAGCTCAGCGAATAGCCGCGGCGGTTTGCCGATCCGCCGGGTTGGCAAGCCCTATTGTCACGGGCGTCGACTCCGCCGAATTCGCGCGAAAACGCGAGCAGCGCCACACCGCGGAGGAACTTGATGCTACTGAGGTACACAGATATATTGACTGCTACCCGTCGACACAGATAACCGGAGGTCCACATGTCAGCCGAGCTGACGAACCTGCAGCTGCTGCATGAGCTCGAACCGGTGGTCGAGAAAAACCTCAACCGGCACCTGAGCATGCACAAGAACTGGAACCCGCACGACTACATCCCGTGGTCGGACGGCAAGAACTTCTACGCGCTCGGCGGCCAGGACTGGGAACCGGGACAATCCAAGCTCACCGACGTCGCCCAGGTCGCGATGGTGCAGAACCTCATGACCGAGGACAACCTGCCGTCGTACCACCGCGAGATCGCGATGAACTTCGGCATGGACGGCGCCTGGGGCCAGTGGGTCAACCGCTGGACCGCCGAGGAGAACCGGCACGGCATCGCGCTGCGCGACTACCTGGTGGTGACCCGCGCGGTCGACCCCGTCGAGCTGGAGAAGCTGCGCATGGAGGTCGTGAACCGCGGCTTCAGCCCCGGCCAGAACCACCAGATCCGGGCCGACCTGTTCGCCGAGAGCCTCTTCGACTCGGTCATCTACGTGACCTTCCAGGAGCTGGCCACCCGGATCTCGCACCGCAACACCGGCAAGGCGTGCAACGAGACCATCGCCGACCAGCTGCTGGCCAAGATCTCGGCCGACGAGAACCTGCACATGATCTTCTACCGGGACGTCAGCGAGGCCGGCTTCGAGGCGTCGCCCAACCAGGCGATGAAGTCGTTGCACAAGGTGCTGCGCAACTTCCAGATGCCCGGCTTCCAGGTGCCCGAGTTCCGGCGCAAAGCCGTGGTCATCGCGGTCGGCGGCGTCTACGACCCGCGCATCCACCTCGACGAGGTCGTGATGCCGGTGTTGAAGAAGTGGCGCATCTTCGAGCGTGAGGACTTCACCGGGGAGGCCGCCGCGCTGCGCGACGACCTCGGAGTGCTGGTCAAGGAGCTCGAGGCGACCTGCGACAAGTTCGAGCAGTCCAAGCAACGCCAGCTGGACCGCGAGGCCCGCACCGGCAAGCGGACCACCGCGTTCGAGCTGCACCAGACCGCGGGCACGCTGACGATGAGCCGGCGGTAGCCCAAAGGTGCGCATAGGGCCCATCGCGCTCGCCAGCCCGGTGGTCTTGGCCCCGATGGCCGGCGTCACCAACGTGGCGTTCCGGACGCTGTGCCGCGAGCTGGAACTGGCGAAGGTCGGCACGGTCAGCGGCCTGTACGTGTGCGAGATGGTGACCGCGCGGGCGCTCGTCGAGCGTCATCCGGTCACCATGCACATGACGACCTTCGCGCCCGACGAGTCGCCCCGGTCGCTGCAGCTCTACACCGTGGACCCGGCTACCACGTACGCCGCGGCCAAGATGATCGCCGACGAGAACCTGGCCGACCACATCGACATGAACTTCGGCTGCCCGGTGCCCAAGGTGACCAAGCGCGGCGGCGGGGCGGCGCTGCCGTACAAGCGGCGGCTGTTCTCTCAGATCGTCGCCGCGGCGGTGCGCGCCACCGAGGGCACCCGGATACCGGTGACGGTCAAGTTCCGCGTCGGCATCGACGACGAGCACCACACGCACCTGGACGCCGGGCGGATCGCCGAGTCGGAGGGCGCCGCCGCGGTCGCGTTGCACGCCCGCACGGCGGCGCAGCGCTACTCCGGCACCGCGGACTGGGACCAGATCGCCGCGCTCAAGCAGCACGTGACGACCATCCCGGTGCTGGGCAACGGTGACATCTACGACGCCAGCGACGCCCTGGCGATGATGGCGAAGACCGGCTGCGACGGCGTGGTGATCGGCCGCGGCTGCCTGGGCCGGCCCTGGCTGTTCGCCGAGCTCTCCGCGGCGTTCACCGGCAGCCCCGCTCCGGTCCCGCCCACGCTGGGTGAAGTCGCCGATATCGTGCGCCGGCACGGCGAGCTGCTGGCGGCGCACTTCGGCGAGGACAAGGGCATGCGCGACATCCGCAAGCACGTCGGCTGGTACCTGCACGGCTTCCCGGCCGGCTCCGAGCTGCGCCGGTCGCTGGCGATGGTCAAGACGCTCGACGAGCTGGACCGCCTGCTGAGCCGTCTCGACGGCGCCGTCCCGTTCCCCGACGCGGCCAGCGGCCCGCGGGGCCGGCAGGGGTCCGCGGCCCGGGTGGCGCTGCCGGACGGGTGGCTGCGCGATCCCGACGACTGCACGGTGCCGTCCGGCGCCGACGTCATGCACTCCGGCGGCTGAGCCGGCCGCCACGAAATCGCGTCTGCGGCCATAACTCAGTACGATGTGGGCCTTGCCGCGTTGCGCTTTCGCGGCGGCTCGGTAACGCGCCGCCGCGACAGTGCGACACACGGTGTGCGACACCCGCACGATCGCGGCGCCGATGTCGAGGGCGCCGCGCTGACATCGCGTATGGACACGCTGTCGTCTGCATCAGAGCTTCGGAGGCCGGTTGGACATGAGTGACGCCGACAAGGACGCCACTCGCGACCCGTGGCGTTCGGCCGTCGCCACCCACGGCGGGGACGCCCCGACGTCCGGAGCCGCCCCGTGGGAGCGGTTCTTCGACCCGCCGCCCGACGACAACTCCCACCGCTGGCAGAGCGAGGCTTACCCCGACGCCCCCGAAACCCCCGCACCCACCGAGGAGCCCGGCGACGACGCGGGCGGCAGCCACACCGGCGGCGGTGTCAGCGTCGCCGACCTGATCGCGAAGATCGGCGCGCCCGCCGGTGGCCGGTCCGGGCGTCGCCGCGCCGCCGCCGACGCCGACGAGCCGGCGCCGATCCCGGCGGATCTACAGGACACCCAGGTGATCGACGACCTGGCCTACGCGCTCGGGGGCGCCTCGGAGATCCCCGACCTGCGCGAGCCGCAGGCCGCCGACCAGCCGACCGCCGAGCCCGACGTCCCGCCGGTCAAGACCCGGCGCCGCCGTCGGCCGGTCCTGGTGGCCGCCCGCGCGGTGGCCGCGTTGTCCGCGGCCCTGGCCCTGGTCATGACCGGCGGCGCGTGGCAGTGGAGCACGTCGAAAAACGCCCGGCTCAACACCGTCAACGCCCTGGACCAGAACTCCAGCGACATCCGCGACCCGGGCGGGCAGTACGGCGACGAGGACTTCCTGATCGTCGGCCTCGACTCCCGGCTGGGCGACAACGCCAACATGGGCGCCGGGACCACCGACGACGCCGACGGCGAGCGGTCGGACTCCGTGATGCTGGTGAACATCCCGGCCAACCGCAAGCGGGTGGTGGCCGTGTCGTTCCCGCGCGACCTGGCGATCACCCCGATGCAATGCGAGGCCTGGAACCCCGAGACCGGCAAGTACGGGCCGCTCTACGACGCCAAGACCAAGACGTGGGGCTCGGCGAAGATCTACACCGAGACCAAGCTGAACTCGGCGTTCGCGTTCGGCGGCCCGAAGTGCCTGGTCAAGGAGATCCAGAAGCTGTCCGGGCTGAACATCAACCACTTCATCGCCGTCGACTTCTCCGGTTTCGCCAAGATGGTCGACGCGCTCGGCGGCGTCGAGGTGTGCTCCAAGACGGCGCTGCACGACTACGAGCTCGGCACCGTCCTCGAGCACGGCGGACGCCAGGTGCTGGACGGCCCGACCGCGCTCAATTACGTGCGGGCCCGCCAGGTCACCACCGAGACCAACGGCGACTACGGCCGCATCAAGCGCCAGCAGCGGTTCGTGTCGTCGCTGCTGCGCGCGTTGATCTCCGAGGACACCCTGCTGGACCTCAACAAGCTCAACAACGTCGTCAACATGATCATCAGCGACACCTACGTCGACAACGTCAAGACCAAAGACCTGGTGCAGCTCGGCCAGTCGCTGCAGGGCATGGCCGCCGGGCACATCACCTTCGTCACCGTGCCGACCGGCGTCACCGACTCCAACGGTGACGAGCCGCCGCGGATGGCCGACATGCGCTCGCTGTTCGACGCGATCATCAACGACGACCCGTTGCCCGAGGAAAACGACCAGAACGCGCAGAATCTGGGCAGCTCGTCGAAGTCGAACGCGACGTCCGGCCAGACCAAGGCGCCCGCCACCACGGCGCCGCCGGCACCCACCGCGGCCCCCGAGGCGCAGCGTCAGCAGGTCACGACGGCCTCGCCGGGCGACGTCACGGTGCGGGTCTCCAACGCCACCACCCAGAGCGGGCTGGCGGCCACCGCGACCAGCCAGCTGAAGCGCAACGGCTTCAACGTGATGTCGCCCGACGACTACCCGAGCTCGGTGGGGGCCACGACGGTGCTGTTCTCCCCCGGCAACGAGGAGGCGGCCGCCACGGTGGCGTCGTCGTTCGCCAACGCGCGGGTGCAGCGGGTGTCCGGCTACGGCCAGGTGGTGCAGGTGGTGCTCGGGCCGGACTTCAAGTCCGTGAGCGCGCCGCCGCCCAACGGCTCGTCGGTCAGCCTGCAGATCGAACGCGGCACCGGCAACGCCACGGCCAAGCTACCCGAGGACCTGACCGTTACCAACGCGGCCGACACCACCTGCGAGTAACCGTATTTCGCGGCGCTGCGCGCCCGTTTTCGCCGTGGAGACCGTAGGCTTGGCGCTATGCGCACCGCCTACCATGAGCAGCTTTCGGAGCTGTCGGAACGGCTCGGCGAGATGTGCGGCCTGGCCGGGATCGCCATGGAGCGGGCGACCCAGGCGTTGCTGCAGGCCGATCTGGTGCTGGCCGAGCAGGTGATCTCCGACCACGAGCAAATCGCCGTGCTGAGCGCGCGCGCCGAGGAGAGCGCCTTCGTGCTGCTGGCCCTGCAGGCGCCGGTGGCCGGGGACCTGCGGTCGATCGTCAGCGCCATCCAGATGGTGGCCGACATCGACCGGATGGGTGCGTTGGCGCTGCACGTCGCCAAGATCGCCCGCCGGCGTCACCCCCAGCATGCCCTGCCGGAGGAGGTCAACGGCTACTTCGCCGAAATGGGCAGGGTTGCAGTGGAATTGGGGAACAACGCTCAAGAGGTGGTGTTGTCGCGGGACCCGGAGAAGGCGGCCCGGATCCGCGAAGAGGACGACGCGATGGACGACCTGCACCGGCATCTGTTCTCGGTGCTGATGGACCGCGAGTGGAAGCACGGCGTGGCCGCGGCGGTCGACGTGACGCTGTTGGGCCGCTTCTACGAGCGCTTCGCCGACCACGCCGTGGAGGTGGCCCGCCGCGTCATCTTCCAGGCCACCGGCCGGCTGCCGGAGGAAGAGGCCAAGCCCGCCTCGCAGTGACGGGTCAGCCGAAGCGGCCGGAGATGTAGTCCTCCGTCGCCTTCTGGCTCGGGTTGGAGAAGATCTTCTCCGTGTCGTCGATCTCGACCAGCCGGCCCGGCTTGCCGACGGCCTCCAGGTTGAAGAACGCCGTGTAATCGCTCACCCGGGCGGCCTGCTGCATGTTGTGGGTGACGATGACGATCGTGTAGTCCTGCTTGAGCTCGCTGATCAGCTCTTCGATGGCCATCGTGGAGATCGGGTCCAGCGCCGAACAGGGCTCGTCCATCAGGAGCACGTCGGGCTGCACGGCGATCGCCCGGGCGATGCATAACCGCTGCTGCTGCCCGCCGGACAAGCCGCCGCCCGGCTTGTCCAGCCGGTTCTTCACCTCGTCCCACAGGTTCGCCCCGCGCAGCGAGTACTCGGCCGTCTCGTCGAGCACCTTGCGGTTGCGCACCCCCTGCAGTTTCAGGCCCGCCACCACGTTGTCGCGAATCGACATGGCGGGGAACGGGTTCGGGCGCTGGAACACCATGCCGATCGCGCGGCGCACGCCGACCGGGTCCACGCCCGCGCCGTAGATGTCCTCGTCGTCGAGCATTACGTTGCCCTCGACCCGGCCGCCGGGAACGACCTCGTGCATCCGGTTGAGCGTGCGCAGCACGGTCGTCTTGCCGCACCCCGACGGGCCGATGAACGCCGTCACGCTGCGGGGCAGAACCGACAGCGTCACATCCGCGACCGCGTGAAACGCGCCGTAATAGATGTTGACCGCTTTGAGGTCCAACCGCTTGGCCACTCCGCTTCTCCTGCCTAGCTCTTCTTCGCCCCAAGGACTTTCGCCGTCACCCGGGCCACGACGTTGATGGTGGCGATCACCAGGATGAGGGTTAGCGCGGCTCCCCACAACCGGTCCGTCGACACCGGATTGACGCCCGCGCCGGCCGACGTCTGGTGATACATCATGCCGGGCAGCGTCCCCATGAACCCGCTGAAGATGTCGAAGTTCATCGACTGGGCGTACCCCACCAGGATCAGCAGCGGCGCCGTCTCGCCCAGCACGCGGGCCACCGCCAACAGTATTCCCGTGACGATCCCGGACAGGCCCGTCGGGATCACCACGCTGGCGATGGTGCGCCACTTCGTGATGCCCAGCGCGTAGCTCGCCTCGCGCAGGTCCACCGGAACGATCCGCAGCATCTCCTCGGTGGCCCGCACGATCACCGGCAGCATCAACAACACCAGCGCCAGCGACACCGCGAATTGGGATCGGGACAGGCCCAGCGTCGCCACGAACAGCGCGTAGGCGAACAACGCCGCCACCATCGACGGCACCCCGCTCAGGATGTCCACGGCGAAGCCGGCGACCCGGCCCAGCGCGGTGCCGCCGCCGTATTCGACCAGGTAGATCGCCAGCAGTAGCCCGATCGGGATCGAGATGGCGGCGCACAGGGCGCCCTGCAGCACGGTGCCCACGATCGCGTGATACGCGCCGCCGCCGGCCACGAACGCCGTCATCCCGGCCTGCGAATGCGTCCACCACAGGCTCGACGTCAGCGCGGTGCACCCCTTGGCGACGACCGACCACAGCACCGCCACCAAGGGCGTCACCGCGATCAACAACGACAACCAGACCAGCGCCGTCACAACGCGATCGACGACCTTGCGGCGCCGGCTCGGCCGGGAGAACGTGCGCGACTTGAGCGGACGGTCGAGCATCGACGTCATCGCAGCCCCCGGTCGGAGATCCCGGCGACGGCCCGGCGGGCCAGCGCGTCGACGACGAAGGTGAGGACGAACAGCGTCAGCCCGGCCGCGATGTAGGCGCCGGCCCGGTAGTGGTTGTCGAATTCCCCGGCGGCGCCGGCGATCTTGGTCGCGAACGTGGACCCGCCGTCGAACAGCGACCAGTTGAACGGCGCCTGGGTGCCGCGCAGGATGATCAGCAGCGCGACGGTCTCCCCGAGGGCGCGCCCGAGCCCCAGCATCGCACCGCTGACGTACCCGGACCGGCCGAACGGCAGCACCACGGAGCGCACCACCTCCCAGCGGGTGGCGCCGAGGGCCAGGGCGGCCTCGATCTGGTCCTGCGGGGTCTGCATGAACACCTCGCGGGTGACCGCGGTGATGATCGGCAGGATCATCACCGCCAGCACGATGCCGCCGGTGAAGATGGTGCCGCCCCCGGCGGCCGACGCGTTCCCGTCGGCGAACAGGAAGCACCAGGCCAGGTGGCGGTTGAGCCAGGTGGCGACGGGCCGCAGCTGCGGCGCCAGCACGTAGAGGCCCCAGGCGCCGTAGATGATCGAGGGCACGGCGGCCAGCAGGTCGACCGCGTACGCCAGCGGCGCGGCGGCGCGCCGCGGCGCGTACTGGGTGATGAACAGCGCGACGCCCAGCGCCACCGGCATGGCCAGGATCAGCGTGAACACCGACACGAACGCGGTCACCGGCAGCAGGGCGGCGATCCCGAAGTGCATTGCCGCGGTGTCGGTGGTGACCCAGTCGCCGCCGTAGGTGAAGAAGTTCTCCCGGTTGCGCTGCAGCGCCGGGAGCGCGCGGCTGAGCAGGAAGCCGCCGATGGCCACGATGACCAGGACGATGAACACCCCGGACGCCTGCGCCAGCCTGCGGAAGATCCTGTCGCCGACGTGCGGCCGCGCGGCGCCCCAGGGGCTCATGGGGACCACGGGCGACTCGGGGAAGGGGGCGGCGACCACCGCGCCGGAGCCGGCGTCGGCGGGGTTCGGCGTCGTCACAGCGGCCTCGTCACGGTGTCGCGCTCGTTCCCTTCGAACCCGCCGGTCACTGCACCGCGTTGATTGCCGTGAGCAGCCGATCCTTGACGTTGTCCGGCAGCGGGACGTAGCCGGCCGACGAGAGATCCTTCTGCCCGCTGTTGGCGGCGACGGTCAGGAAGGATTTGACGGCGTTCGCCGTGTCGGCGTCGTAGCCCTTGGAACACACGATCTCGTAGGTGGCCAGCACCAGCGGGTACGCGTCGGGCTCCTGGCCGCCGTACATCGGGTTGAGGTCGAGCACCAGGTCGTCGCCGTCGGCCACGAACCGGGCCGCCTTCACGGCGTTGCCCGCGGTGTCGTTGGTCAGCGCGACCGCGCCCCTGCGGTTGGCGAGTTTGGCGTAGGGCAGGTTGGCCTGGTCGGCGAGGCCCTTCTCGACGTAGCCGATGGCGCCCGGGGTGGTGCGGACCGCCTGGATGATGCCCGCCGATTTCGCGGCCCCCTCGCCGACGCCGCCCTGGAACTCCGTGCCGACGCCACGGGTCCAGCTCTGCGGCGCGGCGGCGGTCAGGAATTTCTGCACGTTGTCGGTGGTGCCGGACGAGTCGGTGCGGTAGATCGGCGTGATCCGGGTGGTGGGCAGGTCCACCCCCGGGTTCAGGGCCGCCAGGATCGGGTCGTTCCAGGCGGTCATCTTGCCGCTGAGGATCTTGGCGAGGGCGTCGCTGTTGACGGCCAGCGAAGACACACCGGGCAGGTTGTACACCAGGGCGATCGGCCCGAACACCAGCGGCAGGTCCCAGGCCGGACTGCCGTCGCAGCGCTTGGCCGCGGGCCCGATCTGGTCGGCGACCAGGGGCGAGTCGGCTCCGGCGAGATCGACGTGGCCGGCGATGAACTGCTCGCGGCCGGCGCCGGAGCCCGTCGGGTTGTACGCCACGCTCTTGCCCGGACAGTATTGCCCCCACACCTGGTTGAACAGCGCCATCGCGTTGAGCTGGGCGGTGGAACCCTCGGCCGTCAGCTTGTTCTTGCCGGCGCAGCCGGCGGTGCCGGTCGGCCCCGACAGGGCCGCCGGAGCGGCGGCGCGGTGGTTCTCGTCGCTGCCGCAGCCGGCCGCCCCGATCGCCATCGTCAGCACCGCGGCCACCAGCGGTCCGCCTCCCCTGTGGAGCCTCACCGATCTCGCTTTCTCGACGCGTCCGGAGCGGGCGGCCGTCCACCGCGAAACTATGCGCTCGTGCGTTTCCGGGCAACGCGGGGCGGCGGAGCCGGGCGCTTGGCGGTACACGGCGCTGGTGGTTCGCTCAGCTACCGTCGCCGGACGCCGCCGCGTAGGCCGTGTCCACGCTGTAGACGCCGAAGCCCAGGCGTTCGTAGGTCCGCACGGCGGCGACGTTGTCCGATTCGACGTAGAGCAGCACCGTCGGCTGCGCGGCCTCGGCCAGCCGGCGCGCCAACGACTCGACGCCGACGGCCGTCAACGCCAGGCCCAGCCCGCGCCCCTGCGCCGCCGGGTCGACCCCGACGACGTACACCTCGCCCAGACCGGGACGGTCCAGGTGCACCTTCGTCCAGTGAAAGCCGAGCAGCGCGCCGTCGTCGTCTTCGTCGTCGAAGGCCAGGAACAGACCGGCCGGGTCGAACCACGGCTCGTCGCGCCGCTCGGCGATGTCGGCCTCGGTCCAGCCCCCCTGCTCGGGGTGGTAGGCGAAGGCGGCGTTGTTGACCCGTAGCAGCTCGGCGTCGTCGTCCGGGCCGGCGTAGGTGCGGATCCGCACGCCCGCCACCTCGGGCGCCGGCGGCACCTCGCGCAGCGAGCGGCGCATCTGCAGCAGCTCCCGCACCGGCACCAGGCCCAGCGCCGCGGCCGTCGCACGGGCCGGCTTCAGGGTGCCGTGCGCCCAAAACCGGTTGGCGGCACCGGATTTCGCGAGCGCCGCGCGTGCCAGCGCGGCGCCGACACCGCGGCGCCGGGCCGCCGGATGCACGACGAGCTCCGCCATGGCGGCGTCGCCGTCGCGCGGGGGAGCCAGGTTGAG
>NZ_LZKC01000284.1:0-15778 GCF_001672685.1 Mycobacterium sp. E2462 | reverse complement strand
GCGTGGTGTTTCCGCGCGGCGGCGTGCGCGCGCTGCCGGATGCGCTGGCGGCGGCCGCCGCCGACGCGGGCGTGCGGTTCTGCTACGGCGCGCCCGTCACCGCGCTCGAGCGTTCCGGGGATCGGGTCGTCGCCGTGCGCACCGATGCCGAGCGCATCGCCTGTGACGCGGTCATTCTGACCACCGAGCTGCCGCAAACCTACGCGTTGCTGGGCCGCACGCCGCGCCGCGCGGTACCGCTGCGCGCCTCGCCGTCGGCGGTGGTGGCCCACCTCGGGTGCCCGGCCCTGGCCCCCGAAACCGCGCACCACACCATCCTTTTCGGTGACGCCTGGGACCGCACCTTCACCGACATCATCCGCGACGGGCGGGTGATGACCGATCCGTCGTTGTTGGTGACGCGGCCCACCGCGGGCGACCCGAGCCTGGCGCCTCAGGGGCGTGACCTGCTCTACGTGCTGGCCCCCGCGCCGAACCTGGACCGCGGCACCGTCGACTGGGCGAGCACGGCTGACGGCTACGTCGAGACCATGATCGCCACGGTCGCCGACCGGCTGCTGCCCGGTTTGGCCGAGGAGGCACAGGTGCTCGACGTGGTCACGCCCGTGGACTGGGCCCGGCAGGGCATGGCGGCCGGCAGCCCGTTCGCGGTGTCGCACACCTTCGGCCAGACCGGCCCGTTCCGCCCGGCCAACATGGTGCGAGGCATCGAAAATGCCGTCCTCGCAGGGTCTTCCACCGTGCCGGGAGTGGGCGTTCCCACCACGCTGATCTCCGGGCGGCTGGCCGCGGACCGCGTCACCGGGGTGGCCAAGCGCCCGGCCACGCACGTCGACCTGAAAGCGGCGCTGCCATGATCCGCGGCGAGCTGGACGCGGCGGGCATCGACGATCCGCGGCTGCGCGACGGGTATCGCCGCTGCCGCGAACTCAACGCCGCGCACGGCCGCACGTTCTTCCTCGCGACCCGGCTGCTCGCCCCCGACCAGCGGCCGGCGGTGCACGCGTTGTACGGCTTCGCCCGCTACGCCGACGACATCCTCGACGACCTCGACTCCCAGGAAGGCGTCGAAAGCCGGGGCAGGCGCCTGCAGGAGCTCTCCGAGCAGTTCTTCGCCGGCGGTGACCACCTCGAGGACCCGGTGCTGGCCGCGGTCACCCACACCGCGCGCCGCTACGGAATCGCGACCGAACTCTTCGACGACTTCCTGGCATCCATGCGCATGGACCTCACGATCACCGACTATCCCCATCGCGAGGCCCTCAACCAGTACATGCGCGGCTCCGCCGAAGTCATTGGCCTGCAAGTGCTTCCGGTGCTAGGGACGGTGGCGCCGGTCGAGGAGACCGCCCCCTACGCCGCCGCGTTGGGCCGGGCGTTCCAGCTCACCAACTTCCTGCGCGACGTCGACGAGGACCTGCTGCGTGGCCGGGTCTACCTGCCGGCCGACGAGCTCGCCGCCGGCGGGGTCGACCGCGACCTGCTGATGTGGTGCCACACGCACCGCCGCACCGACCCGCGGGTGCGTGACGCCCTGGCCGCTCAGCACGAAATCACCAGGCGGACCTACCGATTCGCCGCGCAGGGGATCGACATGCTGGCCCCCCGGTCACGCCCGTGCGTGGCGGCCGCGGCGACGCTGTACTCGGAGATCCTCGACCGCATCGAGGCCAGCGAGTTCGCGGTGTTCTCGCAGCGCGCCACCGTCGGCACGATGCGACGCCTGCAGGTCGGCGGCCTGGGCCTGTTACGGTCGTGGCGGGCGCGTAACGCCGCGCCGAGCGTGTCGGGTTTCACCTCGGGGGCCGCATGACGGATCGGTGGCAGTACCTGGCGGTCCTGGCCGCATGCCTGGCCGTCACCGCGCCGTTGGAGGCCTTCGGGCCGGGCGTGTACCGGCAGCTGCGCCGGCTCGTCGTCGCCGTCGTGCCCGTCGCGGCGATCTTCTTGCTGTGGGACGAGATCGCGGTGGCCGCGCGGGTGTGGAACTACAACGAGCGCTACCTCGTCGGGCTCGACGTTCCCTTCCACGTCCCGATCGAGGAAGTGTTGTTCTTCGTCGTCATTCCCGTGTGCGCCCTGCTGACCTACAACGCGGTGAGCACCATCCTGGCCCGGGTGCGGCGGCGATGACCGGTCTGGGTTACACGGTGCCGGCGGTGGCGGCGGTCGTGGCCGTCTGCGCCGCCGAAGTGGTGGTGTTGCGGACCGGGCTGTTCCGGCGCCTGGCCTACTGGCTGTCGATGGTGATCGTGCTCGGATTCCAGATTCCGGTCGACGGCTGGCTGACCAAGCTGAGCTCGCCGATCGTGCGGTACGACGAACGGCAGATCAGCGGCTGGCGCTTCCCCTTCGACATCCCGGTGGAGGACTTCCTGTTCGGCTTCGCCCTGGCGACCGCGGTGCTGCTGTTGTGGGAGCGGCAACGTGCGCGCCGGTAACCAGCTGGCGGCGGCGTTCGACGCGGGCGCCGACGCCTACGACCGCCTGGTGGGCCGCAGCCCCGGCTACCACGACCAGCTGCTGCTCTCGGCCAGCCGGATGCGACTTCCGAACCGCGGCAGGGGCGTACGGCTGCTTGACGCGGGCTGCGGAACCGGCGCGTCGACGGCCGCGCTGCTCGCGGTCGCCCCGGAGGCCGACATCATCGCGGTGGACGCGTCGCGCGGCATGCTCGACGTGGCGCGCGCGAAGCCGTGGCCGGACTCGGTGCGCTTCGTGCACACGCCCATCGAGCGGCTCGCCGAGCACGGCATCTCCGGGCCGTTCGACGGCATCCTGGCCGCCTACCTGATCCGCAACCTCGCCGACCCCGATCAGCAACTGCGCGCGTTCCGGACGCTGCTGCGGCCCGGCGGCACGCTGGCCGTGCACGAATACTCGGTCCGCGACTCCCCCGCGGCCACCGCGATCTGGCACGCCGTGTGCTGGGGCGTCATCATCCCGTCCGGGTGGTGGCGCACGCGCGACGCCGGGCTGTACCGCTACCTGTGGCGCAGCGTGCTCGGCTTCGACGGCGTCACCCGGTTCCGCGCCCGCCTGCGCGAGGCCGGGTTCACCGCGGTGCACAGCGACACGATGCCCGGCTGGGAGGCCAACATCGTGCACACCTTCCTGGCGGACGCGCCGCGATGACCGACCCCGTGGACCGTCGCCGCCGCACCCTGCCCGCGCCGCTGGGTCGGCCGGACGTGGGCGCGCTCCCCGAGCGGCCGCGCGTGGCCGTCGTCGGCGGCGGCATCGCCGGGCTGGCCGCCGCCACCGGGCTGGCCGAACGCGGCGTCGCCGTCGACGTCGTCGAGCGTCAGGACTACCTCGGCGGGCGGGTCGGTGGCTGGACCGAGTCCGACGCCGGGGCCGACCTCGCGATGAACCGCGGTTTCCACGCGTTCTTCCGCCAGTACTACAACCTGCGCGCCCTGCTGCGGCGCGTCGACCCGGCGCTGCGCATGCTGGTGCCCGTCGACGACTATCCCCTCATCGACGAGATGGGCCGGCGCGACAGCTTCCGCGGGCTGCCGCGCACCCCGCCGTGGAACGCGATGGCGTTCGCCGTGCGCAGCCCCACCTTCCGGGTGCGCGACTTCGCCCACATCGACGCCCGCGCCGCCGCGCCGCTGGCCGCCGTGTCGGTGCCCGGCATCTACGAGCAGCTCGACGGGGTCGACGCCGCGGAGTTCCTCGAACGCATCCGGTTTCCGGCGCCTGCAAGGCATCTCGCGTTCGAGGTGTTCTCCCGCAGCTTCTTCGCCGACCCGTCCAAGCTGTCGGCGGCCGAGTTGGCCACCATGTTCCACATCTACTTCCTGGGTTCGTCGGAGGGCCTGATCTTCGACGTGCCGGACGCGAACTACGACACCGCCCTGTGGGAGCCGCTGCGGCGCCACCTCGAGGGCCACGGTGTGCAGTTCCGGCTGGGCACCGGCGTCACCGGCATCGCCACCGACGGGCCCAAACCGTATGCGGTGCAACTAGATTCCGGTGACGAACTCGACGTCGACGCGGTGGTGCTGGCCACCGACATCGCCGGCCTGCAACGCATCGTGGCGGCATCGGCCGGGCTGGGCACCGACGGCTGGCGCGAGCAGATCGCCCGGTTGCGCACCGCGCCGCCGTTCGCGGTGCACCGACTGTGGCTCGACCGTCCCGTGGCGGATCACCGGCCGGCGTTTCTGGGCACCGCGGGGCACAAGCCGCTGGACAACATCAGCGTGTTGGAACGCTACGAGCGGCAGGCCCGCGACTGGGCCCGCGCCCACCGAGGCTCGGTGGTCGAATTGCACGCGTACGCCTTGGACTCCGCGCCGTCGCGCGCGGCGGCGCTGCGCGAGCTGCACCGCATCTACCCGGAAACCGCTGCGGCGCAGATCGTCTCCGAGCGCCTGTTGCATCGCAGCGACTGCCCGCTGTTCTCCCCCGGCTCCTACGAGCTGCGGCCCACCATCAGCACCCCGCAGCCCGGTCTGCTGCTGGCCGGTGACGCGATCCGGATCGACCTGCCGGTCGCGCTCATGGAACGCGCCGCGACCACCGGCTGGTGCGCCGCCAACCAGTTGCTGGCCCGCTGGGGCGTGGCCGGGCATCCGTTGGCCACCGTCCCCACCCATGGCCGGTCGCCGTTGCTGCGCCGGCTCGCCACCCGCGAAAGAGCCCGGCATCGATGACCATCCGCGATCGGCTGCGCCTGCCGCGGCCCCCGGCACGGCCCAAAGATTGGCCGCTGCAGGTGATCCCGCGCCAGCCCTGGGCCGAGCAACGCCCCACCTACCGCGACGCGCGACCCGGCCTCATCGAGGCCGCGCTGCGACGCTCACAGCACCGGCCCACCGGCAACTGGTATGCCTTCGCGGCGAGCCGCGACGTGCGGCCCGGGCGACCGTTCGGCGCCCGCGTGGCGGGCGTCGAGCTGGTGGCCTGGCGCGACGATCAGCGGCGGCTGTGCGTCGGGCCGCGCAGCTGCCCCCATATGGGCGCAGACCTCGCGACCGGGATCGTGCACCGCGGCACCCTGATCTGCCGGTGGCACGGCTTGGCCCTCGACGGGCACGACCGCGAATTCGGCTGGACCCCGCTGCCCAGCCACGATGACGGCGCCCTGGCCTGGGTGCGGCTGGACATGATCGGCGGCGAGGATCCGCTGCCGCAGCCGGTGATCCCCGACCGGCCGGCCGGCGCGACCCTGGCCGCGGTGGCGCGGGTGGACGGAGTCTGCGAGCCGGTCGACATCATCGCCAACCGGCTCGACCCCTGGCACGGCGCGTGGTTTCACCCCTACTCGTTCACCCGCCTCGACGTGCTGAGCACGCCCACCGAGGACGCCGATCACTTCTTGGTGGCGGTGACCTTCAAGATGGGGCGCCTCGGCGTGCCGGTGATCGCCGAGTTCACCTGCCCCGAGGCGCGCACCATCGTGATGCGCATCGTCGACGGGGAAGGGGTCGGCAGCACCGTCGAAACCCACGCCATGCCGCTGGGAGCGGGCACGGACGGACGTCCGCGGACCGCGGTGCTCGAGGCCACCATCGCGCATTCGGAGCGACCGGGTTTCGCGCGGGCAACGCGGATGGCGCCGCTGATCGCGCCGTTCATGCGCTACGCGGCCGCCCGGCTGTGGCGCGACGACCTCACCTACGCCGAACGCCGATACCAGGTCCGCGCCGGCCTCGCCTAGCGCGGCGACCCCGCGCGGGCGTGGGACACTCGAGACATCACCGCCCGCACCGACTCCGCCGCACCCCAGCGCTACACCGCCGCCGTGCTAGCGACCGCCGGCGCGCATTTCGCCTACCTGCTCTACATCCCGGCCGGGGGCCTGCTCGCGCTGCGCTGGCCGCGCACGCTGATCGCCCACGTCGCCGCCGTCGCCTGGGGCGTCGCCGTCGTCACGCTGCCGCTGCGTTGCCCGCTGACCACGCTGGAGGATTGGGCGCGCCGCCGAGCGGGGCTCGAGCCACTGCCGCCCGCGGGGTTCATCGACCGCTACGTCGAGGGCCGGTGGCTGCCGACGGGCCGCGTCGGCGTGGCGCAGGCCGCGGCGTTCGCCGCGGCCGCCGCCTCATGGGGCGTGCTCGCCGCCCGGCGTCGACGCGACGGGGGCCGCGGGCGGGGCGGCGACAGCGAGGTCGGTCGTGGCCGGCGCCTGGCCGGCTGAGCGCCGCCACAGCAGCCAGCCCGCCGCGGCCAGCAGGACCGCCAACAGCAGCACCGTCGGCCACAGGGCCAGCTCCGCCAACCAGAGCCGCCGCTGCCACTTCATCAGCCGTCGTTCGCCACGGCGCACGCGCCGGGACGTCTCCACGAGATTCATCGCTCATCTAAGTACCCGCGTTGGCCTTGTTCAAACGGCGCCCAGGCGCCGGGCCGCGAAGGGGTTTGACCGGCCCGATTGGCGGCTAGTCAGCATCATGAACACCAAATCGCCCGCTTCCTCCCGGGCCGCGGATCACCCCTTCACGCGGCTGGCGGCCGCGTGGTGGGCGCTCGTCGTCGGCCTGGTCATCCTCATCGCCCTGCTCGTCTTCGTCGCCCAGAACACCGAGTCCGTCGCCGTGCACTTCCTCGGCTTCGACTGGAGCCTGCCGGTCGGCGTCGGGTATCTGCTGGCCGCGGTCGCCGGCGCGACCACCACCGTGCTGGTCGGCGCAGCCCGGATGATCCAGCTGCGCCGCGCCTCCCGCCGCACCGCTGCCCGCTGAGCGGGCCGGGTCCCGAGCGCGCCCTAGCCGGCGCGCCAATAGTTCATTTTCTTAATCACTTTGTCGGGGCCGTCACGGTTCGGTGCGCGCCGCAGCGGGAATGCTCGACACGACATGCGGGAGGAATGCAATGAGTAAACGCTGCGTCGTGTTCGGTGCCACCGGCTACCTGGGCACCCGGCTGGTTCCGCAGCTGTTGGCGGCCGGGCACAGCGTGCGCGTGCTGGCGCGCACCCCGGAGAAGCTCGACGGCGTCGCCTGGCACGACGAGGCGGAGATCGTGCAGGGCGACGTCAGCGACCGGGCCAGCGTGGCACGGGCCCTCGACGGCCAGGACGTCCTCTACTACCTGGTGCACTCGCTGATGCGGCCCGACTTCGTGGAGTTCGACGACCGCGCGGCGCACACCGTGGCCGAGGCCGCCGCCCGGGCCGGGCTGTCCCGCATCGTCTACGTCGGCGGCATCATCCCCGAAGGGCAGGAATTATCTGATCACCTCGCCTCCCGCCAGCAGGTCGGCCAGGTGCTGCTCGACTCCGGCGTGCCGACCGTCGAACTGCGCGCGGCCGCGATCATCGGCGCGGGTTCGGCGAGCTTTGAGATGTTGCGCTATCTCACCGAGCGACTGCCGCTGATCGTCACGCCGCGGTGGCTGCGCACCCGCGTACAGCCCATCGCGGTGCGCGACGTCCTCTACTACCTGGAGCATTCGGCGGACTTACCGACCGAAGTCAACCGCCCCTTCGATATCGGCGGGCCCGACCGCTTCACCTACAGCGAGATGATCCGGAAGTACGCCGCGGTCGCGGGCCTGCCGCGCCGGCCCACCCTGCCGGTACCGCTGCTGAGTCCCCAGCTCTCCGCGCCGGCCGTCGACCTGATCACCCCGATTCCGAGGCAACTGGCCGTGTCGCTGATGGAGTCGTTGGAAAACGACGTGGTGTGCGCCGACCACGACATCGCCCGCCACATCCCGGACCCCGAGGGCGGGTTGACCCACTACGAGGAGGCCGTCGAACTGGCCCTGGCGCACGTGCGCGAAAAGGACCTGCAGACGCGATGGTCGAGCGCCGACACCAACGGCGCCCCCTCCCAGCCGCTGCCGACCGACCCGGAGTGGGCGGGCGGATCCCTCTACGAGGACACCCGGCAACGTCACAGCCGCGCCGAGCCCGCCACGCTGTGGCGCGCCATCGAAACCGCCGCGGCGGAACGGAATTGGTCCGCATTGCCATGGGAATGGCCGGTGCGGGGCTGGATCAACAGCGTCCTCGCCGGCATCCGGCCGCGGCGGCGCACGCTCGACGGGAAGGCCCTGCACGAGGGCGAGGCGCTCGACTGGTGGCGGGTGGAACACATCGACGCACCGCGCCTGCTGCGGCTGCGGGCCGACATCCCGCTGCCGGGGCGCCTGTGGCTCGAGCTGTCCGCCACCCCCGACGAGAACGGCGGCTCGCTGTACCGGCAGCGGGCGTTCTTCCAACCCTACGGGCTTGCCGGGCAACTGTTCTGGGCCGCGTCGGCGCCGTATCGCGACGCGGTATTCGGTGGGATCGCGCGCGACGTGACCGCCACCGCCCGGGTTGCCGAGACCGCGGCCTGACCGCGGCGGTGACACAACACGAAGAGGTTGGCATGAGTGACAAGACGTTTCGCAAGGGCGACAAAGTCGAGTGGAAGAGCCACGGCAACACCGTGGAAGGCAAGGTCGAGGAGAAGATCACCTCGGACACCGAGGCCGCCGGCCGCACGGTGCGCGCGTCGAAGGACGAGCCGCAGTACCGTGTCGTCAGCGATAAGACGGGCGCGGACGCCGTACACAAGCCGAGCGCGCTGCGCCCCGCCGACTGATCGCGCAGATCAGCGATGGCCGCCGACGACGACACCACTTGGCGCGAGTTCCACGACACCGTCAACATGACCGCGCGCGAGCTGCAGAAGTGGTTGTCGAGCGACGAGTCCCGCAGCGTGGGACAGAAGAAGGGCGGCGACGAGTCGACGGGACACGCCAGCGGCCGCCGCATCGTCGACATCCTGCAGGCCAAGCGCGCCGATCTCACCGACGACGACTACGCGCACATGCGCAAGGTGGTCGGGTACGCCAAACGGCACCTGGCACAGCGGCCGCACGGCGACATCGACGAGAGCCCGTGGCGCTATTCGCTGATGAATTGGGGCCACGACCCGTCCAAATCCTGACCCGCGACGGGGGCCGCCCGCGCCGCCTTCGCGAGCATTCGCCGCGGTTGCCGTAGGCTGAGGGGCCACCGACCGGAAGAAACCGCCGGGACCAGCGTCGCCGACAACCCTGACCGGCGTCTCTGCCACGAAGGATGCGGGTAAGTGACCAAGCGCGGCGCTGTCAACCAGCGACTGGATCGAGCCGAACTCGAGAAATTGATGTCGGCCGATTTGCGGATGATGACGGCCCAGTCCGACCACATCGGCCGACACTTCGCCCGGCAGAACAATGTCGGCGGCACCGACTTCCACGCCCTGCTGCACATCATGGTCGCCGAGACCGCCGGCACGCCCCTGACGGCCGCCCAGCTGCGTCGCCGCATGGACGTCTCGCCCGCCGCCATCACCTACCTGGTGGACCGCATGATGGAGGCCGGCCACATTCGTCGCGAACCCGATCCCGAGGACAGGCGAAAGACGCTGCTGCGCTACGAGCACCCGGGGATGACCCTGGCTCGCAGCTTCTTTGCTCCGCTCGGCGCGCATCTGCACGCCGCCCTCGCGGATCTGCCGGACCGGGATCTTGCTGCGGCGCACCGTGTTTTCACCGCGATGATGGCGGCCATGGCGACGTTCGAGGCCGAACTCGCCGCGCCGGCACCCGAGGCGCCGGACAAGGGCGTCGACACCAAGGCTGAACCCCGGGCCGACACGAAGGCCGCCGCCGCGACCGGTCCCGCGGCGAAAGGGCGGCGCCGCGCGGCTCGGTGACGCCCGTCACGCTAACGAACGGGCCGGCCCGCCAGCGCCATTCGTTCGACGAGGTCGGCCCCGCGCGCCACGCCGCCGGTGGCGGCGAAGCCGGCGGCGACCCGGCGTGCGCCATCGCCCATCGTCATCGCCGCGCGCACGCTGGTCCGTAGTCGCTCGGGCGTCAGCTTTTTGGCCGGTAGCCGGGTTCCGCACCCGGCAATCTCGACCCGGCGGGCCACCTCGGCCTGGTCCCGGGCGAAGGGCACCACGCAGACCGGCACACCGCGGTCGAGGGCTTTCACCGTCGTCCCCATGCCGCCGTGCGTGACGGCGCAACACGCCCGGTCCAGCACGGCGCCGTGCGGCACGAAGCGGCGCACGGTGGCGTTCGCGGGTCGGGGCAGCCCCGCGGGCACGCCCGCCGGAAACGTGGCCACGACGTGCACGTCCTCGTCGGCCAGGGCCTGCAACGCGACCCGGCCCAACGCCTCGTCGCACTGCCGTAGCGACGAGGTGTTGACCAGCACCACCGGGCGGTCGATCGCGGCCAGCCAGTCCGGCGTCGGCGCCGGGCGGGGCTCGAACGCGCAGGCGCCGATGTGCTGCACCAGGTTTCCCCATCCCGGATGCGAGTATTCGAAGGGCTCACCGCCGACGGCCAACACCAGCGGCGCCCGGCGCATCAGGGCGTCCACCGACGCGACCGGCGCCACCCCCAGGCCGGCGCGAATCTCGTTGATCGGCGGCAACACCGGCCGGTCGAACAGGTGCCGGACAATCGGGCGCACCGAGGCGTCGCGGAACGCGCCCACGAGGCCCCGCAGGGGTCGGAACCCCGGACCGAACGGCGGCACCCCGCGCGAGCGCAGGTAGGGCGTGAACGGCGAGAAGAGCAGCCACGGCGTGTCACCGGCCTCGGCCGCCGACAGCGCCCCCCAGCAGTTCGCGTCCACGATGACCGCGTCGGGCCGCACCGCCTCCACCGCCCGCCTCAGGTCGGCCACCTCCAGCGCCGCCCGCGCGCACAGCACGTCGATCGTTGACTTCAACACGCCCAACGCGTTTCGCGCCTGCCAGTCGCGCCCGGTGATCGCCTCGATGGCGGGGTCGACGGGTTCGGCGTGCACACCGGCGGCCCGCATCGTCGCGACGCCGTCCGCCATGGTGCGCGCGTGCACCTCGTGGCCGCGGCGCACCAGCTCTTGCAGCAGCGCCCCGACCGGCAGCAGGTGCCCGAGGGCCGGCGAGCCGTACGCCAAGATGGCAGCCACGAGAGGTTAAGCGGTGGGGCGGACGCGGACGTCGCGCAGTTCGGCGAGCGTGGCGGCCCCGCAGCCGTGCAGGCAGACGCGCAGCTCGTCGATGAACGGTTGAAGCCAATCCACAACTGCCGCAGCGGATTCGATGGCGGCGGGCAGCAGCGGGCGGGCCACCGCGACGACGTCGGCGCCCAGCGCGATCGCCTTGGCCGCGTCCATGCCGGTACGGATGCCGCCCGAGGCCACCAGCGGCACGTCGGGCAGTACCTCGCGCACCTCCACGATGGCGCGCGCGGTCGGCACGCCCCAGTCGGCCAGGTGCGGGTGCCGCAGTTCCCCGTAGCGCACGAACTGCTCCACCCGCGACCACGAGGTGCCACCGGCCCCGGCGACGTCGATGCCGGCCACCGGCAAGTCCCCTTGCACCGCAACGAGTTCCGCGGCGGCGGCGCCGCCGATGCCGTGGCCGACCTCCTTGAGCAACACCGGATAGTTCAGTGCGCCGGCCACCTCCCGCAGCCTGCCCAGCGATCCGGAGAAGTCGGTGTCACCGTTGTGCTGGATGGCTTCCTGCAACGGATTGGTGTGCACCGCAAGCGCGTCGGCGCCCACCCGGTCGAGAGCCTTCTCCAGATCCGGCACCGCGCCCTGGCGCAACTGCGCCAGGCCGATGTTGCCGAACAGCAGGACATCCGGGGCCACGTCCCGCACGGTGAAGCTGTCCGCGGCCCGCTCGCCCAGCGCGCTGTCGAGCATGATGCGCTGGGAGCCCAGCATCATGCCGACGCCCAATTCCTGTGCCGCCGCGGCCAGATTGCGGTTGATCGTCGCGGACAACTCCGCGCCGCCGGTCATCGCCCCGATCAACACCGGTGCCCGCAGGTTGGCCCCGAAGAATTTGGCGGACAAGTCGATATCGCCCAGGCAGGTCTGCGTCAGGGCGTTGTACGGCAGGGCGTAGGCGTCCAACCCGGTGCTGACGCCGTCGTATTCGACCCGCTCGGTCAGGCACACGTCGATGTGCCGCCGCTTACGGGTCGTCATCGTGCCCCGGTCGGCCGTCACAGCGCACCTCCCGGGCCGGCGAACCCCCGCCGCCTCGCTTGCATACTGACCATAGTGCCCCCTTCCGCGCCCCTCCACGCATGCGCGCGCCGACCGGATCGTTCCTCACCATCATTTCAGTTGATTAATGATTAACAAACTGAAATGCTCGATGGGTGGTCTGGGAACGCGTGGCCGCCGCGGTGACGCGCCGGCAAGGGGTGGTTCTCGGGTTGGCGACCGTCGCGGTGGGTATCGCCGTCATGGTGCTCATCGGTGCAAATCCGGCGGCCGGGCAGGCGCCGATGCCCCTGCCCCCCGCGTCGCAGTCGGCGCGGGCGGATGCGCTAGCGGCCCGGTTTCCCGGCGCCTACCGCGTGCCGTTGATCGTGGTAATCAGCCGGGCCGACGGCGCCGCGCTCACGCCGTCCGACGTCGCCGCCGCGCGGGCCGCGTCCGACCGAGCGAGTGCCGCCGCGGCGGGTCACGCCGAGTCGGGTGCCGCCCCGCCGGTGGTGTCCGGTGACGGCACCGCGGCCCTCGGCGTAGTGCCGCTGGGGGGCGATCTGTCGGGGTTGGCGCTGTCCGACGCCGTAATCGCGGTGCGTGCCGCCGCGACCGCGGGGGCGCCCCCCGAACTGCGCGTGCACGTCACCGGCGGCCCCGCGTTCGGCGCCGACATCGCCAATGCCTTCGCCGGCGCCAATGTCACCCTGCTGGTGGTGACGGCGTCCGTGGTGGCGTTGCTGCTGGTCGCGACCTACCGCTCGCCGGTGCTGTGGCTGGCGCCGTTGCTGGTGATCGGCTTCGCCGATCGGGTCGCCGCCGCGGTGGGCACCGGCCTAGCGTCGGTGACCGGCCTCGCCTTCGACGGGGCGACGTCGGGCATCACCAGCGTCCTGGTGTTCGGCGCGGGGACCAACTATGCGCTGCTGCTGATCTCCCGCTACCGCCAGGAACTGCGCGCCCAGCCCGAGCATCGCGTCGCCCTGCGCCGCGCCGTGCGCCGGGCCGGGCCGGCAATCGTTGCCAGCAACGCCACCGTCGTGCTGGCCCTGCTCACGCTGCTCTGCGCGGACACGCCCAGCACGCGCAGCCTGGGTGCGGCGGGCGCCTGCGGGCTGGTGATCGCCGCGGTGGCCGTGCTGGTGGTGTTGCCGCCGCTGCTGGCCGTATGCGGGCGCCGACTGTTCTGGCCCTTCATCCCGCACTGCGGCGCCGACGCGGGCGTCGGTGGCGGCTGGCACCGCGTCGGGCACGGGGTGGCGCGCCGTCCGGGCCTGGTGGCCGCGGCGTCCATCGCGACCCTGGCCGCCCTCGCCGGTGGGCTGTGGGGCACCCGGATCGGCTTATCACAGACCGAGCAGTTCCGGGTCCGGGCGGATTCGGTGGCCGGCTATCAGGTCGTGGCCGCCCACTTCCCGCCGGGCTTGACCAACCCCACGCTCGTCGTCGGGCCCACCGATCGGGCCGCGCGGGTGCGCCAAGCCATCGGCGCCACCCCCGGGGTGGTGTCGGTGAGCGCTGCGGCGGATTCGCCGTCCGGGCTGACGAAGTGGTCGGTGGTGACCGATGCGCCGCCGGCATCGGCGGCGGCGTTCACTACCGTTGCGGCGCTTCGTCATTCGGCCGGGCCCGATGCCTTGGTCGGTGGTGCCGACGCCCGCGCACTGGACATCCGCGATGCCGCCGCGCGGGACCGGCGGCTGCTGATCCCGGCGATCCTGGCGGTGATCCTGGTGGTCCTCTTCGCGCTGCTGCGCTCGGTGGCGGCGCCGCCCACTCTGCTGGCCGCCACCATCCTCGGCGCGCTGGCCGCGCTAGGGGTGGGCGGCTGGACCAGCCTGCACGTCTTCGGGTTTCCCGCGCTGGACGACAGCACCCCGCTGTTCGCGTTCCTGTTCCTGGCCGCCCTCGGCGTGGACTACACGATCTTCCTGGTGACCCGGGCGCGCGAGGAAGCCGCCCTCGGATCGAACGAACCCATGGTGCAGGCCGTGTCGGCCACCGGCGGCGTGATCACCAGCGCGGGCATCGTGTTGGCCGCCGTGTTCTGTGTGCTCGGCGTGCTGCCGCTGATCGTGATGACCCAGCTGGGCATCATCGTGGGCCTCGGCATCCTGCTCGACACGTTCGTGGTGCGCACCCTGGTGATCCCCGCGCTGTTCGCGCTCATCGGTGACCGGATCTGGTGGCCCGCCCGCCCAACCAAAGCCAAAACCACTGCAGGGCAGACAGATTGGAGCGCATCGTGAAGGTGTCAACAGTGGCGGCGACCGGTGCGGCGGTGGCCGCCGCCGCGGGCATCGGCAGCGTCGCCAGCGCCAAGGGCATGACCGGCTGGTATGCGCGGCTGCGCAAGCCGCCCTATCAGCCCCCCGGGGCAGCCTTTCCCGTCGTCTGGACCGCGCTGTACACCGACATCGCGGCCACCTCCGCGGTGGCTCTCGACCGGTTGCGCGCGGCGGGACAGCACGATCAGGCCAACCGCTACGCCGCGGCCCTCGGCGTCAACCTGGCCCTCAACGCCGGGTGGACCTGGGTGTTCTTCCGCTATCACAAACTCGGCGCCGCGGCCCTGGGCGCCGTGGTACTGACCGCGAGCAGCGCCGACCTCACCCGACGAGCCGCGCAGGCCGACGAGGCCGCAGCCGCCGCGCTGGCGCCGTACCCCCTGTGGTGCGCCTTCGCGACCGTCCTGTCGACCCACATCTGGTGGCTCAACCGCTGAAGGGGGACCCAAAGATGCCGACGCTGTTGTGGTTTCGCCGCGATCTGCGGCTGCGCGACCATCCGGCCCTGATCGCCGCCGCCGAGGCGGACGGCGACGTGTTGGCCTGCTTCGTGCTGGACCCGCGGCTGGAGGCGTCGTCGGGTCCGCGCCGGTTGCAGTACCTGGGCAACGCGCTGCGGCAGCTGCGCGACGACCTCGACGGGCGGCTGCTGGTGGCGCGGGGCCGGCCCGAGAAGCTGATCCCCGCCCTCGCCGAGGACGTCGGCGCGGCGTCGGTACACGTCACCGAGGACTTTGCGCCGTACGGGATGCGCCGCGACCAACGGGTCCGCGCGGCACTCGGCTCGGTGCCGCTGGTCGCGACGGGGTCGCCGTACCTGGTCTGCCCCGGCCGCGTCACGAAGAAGGACGGCACGCCGTATCAGGTGTTCACGCCGTTCCTGCGGCAGTGGCGCGAGATCGGCTGGCCGAAACCGGCAAAGTCGGGACCGAAGTCGGCGCGCTGGCTGGACCCCGCGCAGTCCAGCGTCAGCCGCTGCGACATTCCGGACCCCGGCGCCGACCTCGACATCGCGGTGGGCGAGACGGCCGCGCACCGAGCGTGGAAGTCGTTCGTGGACAACGGATTGAAGAACTACGCCGAGGAGCGCAACCGCCCCGACCTGCACGGCACCAGCCGGATGTCGGCGCACCTGAAATTCGGCTCCGTCCACCCCCGCACCCTGGTGGCCGACCTCAACCTGCGGGGCGCCGGCGCGCAGGCGTATTTGCGGGAGTTGGCTTTTCGCGACTTCTACGCCGACGTGCTGCACCATTGGCCCGCCAGCGTCTGGAACAACTGGAACAGCCAGTTCGACGGCATCCAGACCGACAGCGGCGCGGACGCCACCCGCCGCTTCGAGGCGTGGAAGGCCGGCGAGACCGGGTTTCCCTTCGTCGACGCCGGGATGCGCCAGCTCCGCGACTCGGGGTTCATGCACAACCGGGTGCGGATGATCGTCGCGTCCTTCCTCGTCAAGGACCTGCACCTGCCGTGGCAGTGGGGCGCGGAGTGGTTTCTCGCTCAGCTGGTGGACGGCGACATGGCCAACAACCAGCACGGGTGGCAGTGG
>NZ_LZKC01000283.1:0-763 GCF_001672685.1 Mycobacterium sp. E2462 | reverse complement strand
GCGGACCGGTTGTCTCCGTTGATGATTCGCAACAGCGCCTACGTGATCTTCACGTCGGGGTCCACCGGTGCGCCCAAAGGCGTTGCGGTCAGCCACGCGGGCCTGCTCGGCGTTGCTTCGGCGCACCGCCACCTGTATGGCATGAGTCCGCGGTCGCGGATGTTATTGGTGGCCGCGCCGACGTTCGATGCGTCGATCTCGGAGATGGTGTCCGCGGCGTCGTCGGGCGCGGCGCTGGTGGTGGCGCCCGCGGACGTCTACGCGGGCCAGGCACTGACGGCCTTGCTGGCCGAACACCGGGTCAGCGCCGCGATGCTCACGCCGACGGTGTTGGCGTCGCTGGACCGCGACCTACTGGGCGCGCTGTCCACGGTGATCACCGTAGGGGAGGCTTGCCCCGCCGAGCTGGTGGCCGCGTGGGCGCCGGGCCGGCGCATGCTCAACAACTACGGACCCACCGAGGCCAGCATCTGGGCCACCGGGTCGCGCCTGGTGCCCGGACGCCCGGTGACCATCGGCACGCCGATCCCGGGCGTCGTCGCTCTCGCGCTCGACGGGCGCCTGCGCCCGGCCCCGGTGGGGGTGGTCGGCGAGTTGTACTTGGCGGGGCCGGGTTTGGCGCACGGCTACGTGGGTCGGGCCGACCTGACCGCGGAACGCTTCGTGGCCGACCCCTTCGGTGAGCGTGGCGCGCGGATGTATCGCACCGGGGACCTGGTCCGGTGGAACGGCGCGGGGGAGCTAACGTACCTGGGCCGCGCGG
>NZ_LZKC01000282.1:0-42042 GCF_001672685.1 Mycobacterium sp. E2462 | reverse complement strand
GTGCCGTCGTGTGCAGCGACATCGACCTCCTCGCCGCCCAGCGCACCGCCACGGCGGCCGAGTTCGACCGCGAAGGCGGCCCCGATCCCGCTACCGGCGCCGGTCACGACCGCCGCCGCGTCACGGCTGGCCTTTGACTTGCCGCCTAACAGCCTGTCCAGCATGTCAGTGCACCTCCTCGGTGAGGCTTCGGGTGTCCTGCAGGGCATGGGCAACGAACCGCGCGACGTACGCCATGGCCTTCGCGGCCTCGGGCGTCATGCGGGGCAGCGCCTGGAAGACGTGGACTTGGTGCGGCCAGATCTGCAGTTCGCATCTGCCACCGGCGGTCCGGATGTCGGCGGCCAGTTGCCGGGCGTCATCCTGCAGCATTTCGGCCCCACCGGCCTGGATCAGGGTGGGCGGCAACGCGGAGCCGCCGGCCACGTCGAGTCTGAGGCGACGATGGTCGGCGTCGACCCCGCAGTGATACAGGCCGACCAGGCGCGCCGCACTGGTCGCGCGGGTCGCGGGATCGCGGCGGATCCGCTCGCGGGCCCGCGACAGCGCGAAGGTGAGGTCGTACAAGGGGGAGAACAACACCAGCGCGGCGGGCGGCGCGACCTCGGGTTGCAGCAGCAGGTCGACCGAGAGGTGACCGCCCGCCGAATCGCCCGCGACGACAAGCTGATTCATCGGGACGGCGCAGGACGTCTGGAGATAGTCCCAGCCTGCCCGCACGTCGTCGGCCGCCGTCGGAAAGCGGTGACGTGGCGCCAGGCGGTAATCGACGCAGAACACCGGGAGGCCGGTGAGCGCGGACAACCAGGAGGTCAGGCGGCGGTGGGTCTTGGGTGAGCAGACCGCGTAGCCGCTGCCGTGCACGTAGTAGATCGCGCCGAGACGCGTTGCTGGGCAATGGCTTCCGCTGGTGGGTGTGCGGGGCCCGTAGACCCACTCGCCCTTGACGCGACGACCGTCGGCGAGCCTGGTGTCGACGATTTCGACGCGGGTGCCGGCGAGCGAGGGGCCGAAGGTTCCCATGATCCCGGCGATGATCCGCCGCGACGCCCACAGGCCCCAGGCCCGCTCGGGCGGGATTGCGGTGGCGATGGGCCGCAGGGTGTAGGCACTGACCGTCGCCGCGCCGCGGGACCGCAATGACCCGCGCGCCGGAACACCGTCCGTCATGCCACGCAGTCAACACCAAATGGTGACATTGGTCAATGGCATGGTTCTGCGGCGAAGCTGTCGCAGCCGGTCAGGCCAGGCGTTGGGCGAAGCATCCTCAAACGGAGCGCCTCGGTCCGCTCGGCGAAACGGGCCCGCGCGCGGGCAGGCTCCATGGTGGCCCCCGTACGCCCGGGGCCATTGGTTTGCCGTTCATCCGGGGTTAACATCGCGTTCAGGCGATGAAAGCTCGCCTTGAGCTTCCTCGGGGCTGGGGCTTCTTGCCGAGGGTGGTGAGAAGCGGGGTGGTATCGACGAGCCGACGTTTCGCCCTGTCGCGGTCTTGCCGCCGAACTCATCCGATATCGCGCGGGATAGGCGTCTGCTCATTCGCGCCCGCCGCCTACCGAAAGGAAGTCCGATGTTGCACTTCGCCACTGAGCCCCCGGCCGCGAGCGTCGGTGTTCACCCGCGGTCGGTGAACGCCCTCGGCCACCACGCGCTATCGTGTACCGTCGGCAGTCGTTAAGCCGCGGTGCCGCAATGGAATTCATGACGCTCCCGCCCGAGGTCAATTCGGCGCGGATGTATGCCGGTCCCGGAGCGGGCCCGATGTTGGCCGCGGCCGCAGGCTGGGACGCGTTGGCCGCCGAATTGCTGTCCGCAGCCACGGCGTACCGATTCGTGACCGCGGAGTTGACCGCAGGCCCGTGGTTGGGTGCGTCGGCGGCGGAGATGACCGCCGCGATCACGCCCTATCTGGACTGGCTGACCATGTCGGCCGGGCAGGCCGAGCAGGCCGCGACCCAGGCCCGGGCGGCCGTCGCGGCCTACGAGGCCGCGTTCGCGCTGACGGTGCCCCCGGCGGTGGTGGCGACCAACCGGGCTCTGCTGGCGGCCCTGATCGCCACCAACGTCGTCGGCCAGAATGCGGCCGCGATCGCGGCCACCGAAGTCCAATACGGGGAGATGTGGGCCCAGGACGCCGCGGCGATGTACAGCTACGCCGGTGCCGCCGCGTCGGCATCGGTGCTCACACCGTTCGCGGAGCCGCCGCCGACGACCAACCCCACCGCCCGTGATCAGCAGGCCGCGGTCGCGCAGTCGCTGGTGTCGAACGGCTCTCGATCGATGAGCCTCATCCCCCAGGCGCTGCAGGCCGCCGCGGTCGATCCGGCCGCCATCGATCCGACGTCGTTGCTGCCCCTGGTGACGGTGCCGTTGACCACCGCCGCCGTCGCCGTCGGAACGGTCGGCATCTCGTCGTCGTTCACGTCGTTCGGCACCACGTACCGGGGCTTGCTGATCAACGCCGACCGCGACTACGACAACGGGAAGGGGCCGTTCACCGGCAACGGCCCCGGCGGGACCATGTTGCCGCAGTGGATCCTCAACGGTGTGGGCGGCGTCGGCGCACCGTCGGACGCGGTACCCGACGTCGAAGGGTCGGCTCGACTGGGCCAGGCGAGCAAGGTCGGGCGGCTGTCGGTCCCGTCGGGATGGTCCGCCGCCGCACCCGGGATTCGCCTGTCCGCGTTCGCGCTGCCCCTCTCCGACGCCGCGGCGGCGCCGGAGGTCGGCGGCCTCGGCAATCTGTTCAGCAGCATGGGTCTGGCCGGGGCGGCGGGCGGCGCGGTCGGCACCACCGCGTCCGTCGGGCGCGGCAACGAGCGCGTGCGGATCGCGCCGCGGTCGGCTCCCGCGCAGCCGCCGCAGCCGCCGACCGAGGCGGTGGCCTCGATCGCCACCGAACTGCAGGAACTCGCCGTTCGGGCGCAGTCTCTGCTGACCAAGCTGGCCGAGGCCGGCGCGCTCAGCGCCGAACAGGTCACGGAGCAAAAGCGGCTCTTCTTGGGTTGACGGCGTATCGGGGCGACCGCACGAGAAGCTCTGTGCGGCAGCGTATTTCGTTCTGCCGCGAGAGCGTCTAGTTCGGGGCGGGGGGTGGCTGCGGCTGGAACGGCTCGTACCACCACCAGTCGGCGCGTTCGCCGGTGGGTCCGTTACAGGGTGCGACGGCCGGCGGGCGGGTCGTGGGCGGCCGCGCCAGGGAGGCCGCGCTGAGCGTCCGCTCGGAGCTGTCGGAGACGACCAACTCCGTTGCGGGTCCGGTGATGGTGATGACGCCGCGATGGTGCAGGCGGTGATGGTACGGGCAGACGAGCACCAGGTTGGCCAATTCCGTGGGGCCGCCGTCGTCCCAGTGCCGGATGTGGTGGGCGTGCAGACCGCGGGTGGCGGCGCAGCCGGGGACGGCGCACGTCGGATGGCGATGCTCGAGCGCGCGTCGAAGGCGCCGGCTGATCTGGCGAGTCGCTCGGCCGGCGCCGATCACCTCGCCGTCGCGCTCGAACCAGACCTCGTAAGTGGCATCACACGTGAGGTATTGGCGTTCAGCCTTGGTGAGTAGGGGGCCGAGATGCAGTGTGCCAGCGCGCCGCTCGACGTCGACGTGTACCACCACAGTGGTGCGTTGTCCGTGTGGTCGGCGGGTCGCTTCGGCATCCCACCCGGCGTCGACCAAGCGCATAAACGCCTCGACGGTGTCCGGCAACGGTGGCGCGGTGGGTGACGGATGTTCCACGGCATCCCTGTCGCGCTTCCACTCGGCGACCAGCGCATCGTGATGAGACGCCAGCGCCGCGTCGAACCTGGCCGCGTCCGCGTGGGGAAGTTTGATTCGCCAGGACGTGTAGGCCTCGCCGGAGGTCTTGGTGATCGAGGCCGGTCGGTCAGGCGAGGGTTCGGGTTCGGGTCGCGGTTCCAGGCTGACCGCGGTCCGCAACTGGTTGACCGTGGCGTAGCGCGCCAACTCCGCGTAGTGGTCGTCGGATCCCTCCGCGGCGCGCGCGGCGATGACGCCGACCTGATCCAGCGACAGCTGACCCTCCCGCATGGCCTGCGCGCACCTCGGGAACGCTTCGAGCCGGCGGGCGACGGTGGTGATCGTGTGGGCGTTCGTCGAGGACAGGCCCAGCTTCCAGGCCACCAGCGCCGCGACCGACCGTGCTCCGGTGGACCCGCAGAGTTCGTCGCGTTCCAACTCCGCGACGATGTCCACGATGCGCGAGTCAATGGCGTTGCGTTGACCGGCCAACTCGGCCAACTCGTCGAATAGTCCGTCCAGCCGCGCACCGGCAGGTGTGGCCTCGGAGGCGCACGACGCGGGCGGGGTCGGGGTCATAGCCAGATGATGCCAGCGGGGTCCGACACGTTCGGCGTGGCGAACACCGGCAGGCGGCTCCCTCAACGCGCGGGCGAACCGCGACGCCGCTTCGGCGGTGGCGAGGCCGCCCGTCCCGGCCGCATATCGCAGCGGGACAGGACGTCGTCGACGACAGCGTCGAGGAAGCCGTCGTCGACGGGTTCCCCCGTCACGATCACCCGGTAGTGAACCGGCCCGATCAGCCCTTCGGCCAGCGCGGCGACGTCGGCGTCGGGTGCCAGTTCGCCACGAGAAATAGCACGCTCAAAGGCTTTTCGGTCCCTGGCGCGTTGAGCCTCGAGGTAGCGGGCCCGAAAGGTGTTGGCGAGTTCCGGATCGTGTTGCGCCTGTCCGACGAGCGCGCGGAACACGGCCCCGGCGTCGTCGACGGTGAGGAACCGGGCCGTCGAGCGCAGGTGCGCACGCAGATCGGTGTCCAGGTCACCGGTGTCGGGTGGTTCCAGGTCCGCGGCCGCATCTTCGAGGAAGGCGTCCATCAGGACGTCGGTCTTGGAGTTCCACCAGCGGTAGACCGTTTGTTTCGCCACTCCTGCGGCCTTCGCGATGCCCTCGATGGTGACCCCGGCGAAACCCTTCTCGACGAGCAAGTCGTCGGCGGCGCGTAAGACGGCCAGTCGCGCGGCGTCACTGCGACCATGCCGGTTGCCGCGATGCGGTGAGAAATCGGCCACGGCTCTACTTAACACTATCCCGCCCTAGACTAGACGCAACGACGCGTCTACTCTACAAATCATGACTGCAACCCTGAACACTCCCCAGTACGCCGCGATCATCGACCGCCTGTTCGCCGATGCGCAGCTGGACGACGAACGGCGACACGGCATCTCACCGCGGGACTTCGCGGTCGAGGAGCGCGCGGACGCCTGCCAGGACTACTACCTGTCCGTGGCGCCCGAATCCGGCCGGCTGTTGTACAGCCTGGTTCGCGCGGTCAAGCCGGAGGTCATCGTGGAATACGGCATGTCCTACGGAATCTCCACGCTGCACCTCGCCGCGGCCGTCCGCGACAACGGCACCGGGCGCATCATCACCACCGAGATGAGCTCCCACAAGTTGGCGGCGGCCCGCGCGACCTTCGCCGAAGCCGGAGTCGCGGACCTGATCACGATCCTGGAAGGCGACGCCCGCACTACCCTCAAGACGGTCTCGGGCCCAGTGCAATTCGTGCATCTCGACGGCTGGCCGGATCTCGACCTCGAGGTGATCAAGATCCTCGAGCCCGTGCTGGCGCCCGGCGCTCTCATCCTCGGCGACAACGTCAACCTGGACCCGGAACGGGCGTATCTCAACTACATTCACGCGCCGGAGAACGGCTACATCAGCACAGCCCTGCCTCTCGACAAGGGCCTGGAGCTCGCCGTCCGCGGGTAGGTCGGCGGGTGCGCCGTCCCGAATGCAATAGGGGAGAACGCGTTCGGAAAGAGGCGGCGCACTCACCACCGGCCGCGCCGTTTGCGGTACATGGCTTTATCGGCGCGGTCGAGGACGGCTTCGTGGGTTTGATCGTCACCGGGCAGGCGCACGGCAGTGCCGATCGTCAAGACGACATCGACCTGTACGCCACTGGCCAACACGATCGGCGGCCTGTGCACGTGGTCCGCGATCCGCTCGGCGAGCTGGGCGAGCTCATGGTCCACCACGGTGTCGGTGACGACCAGGAACTCGTCCCCACCCCAGCGGGCGACGAAGTCGTCGCCCGTGGCGGCGGTCCGCAGCCGATCCGCGACCTGCACCAGCAACTCGTCGCCGGCTCGATGGCCGAACCGGTCGTTGACCGACTTGAATTGCGCAACGTCACAGAACAACACGCCATAGCCGGCGTCGGCGGCGTCCAGTTGTTCCAACACCCGCCCCGCCGCGGAGCGGTTGGCTATCGCGGTGAGCCTGTCGGTGTTGACCTGGCGGGCCAAGTCGGCTTCGCGGCTTCGCTCGACGGTCACGTCCATGATCTGCGAGACGAAGCACCGCGGCCGGTTGTGCGGGCCCTGGATGACCACGGCCGTCAGGTCACACCAGACCACGCGCCCGTCGGCGGCGATGAAGCGCTTGTCGATGCGGTAAGTGCGGCGGCGACCGGCGAGGCACTCGGCGAACAAGGCCAGGTCGGAGCCGAGGTCGTCGGGGTGGGTGATCTCCTGAAAGGTGAGATCCGCCAACTCTCGTCGGCCATAGCCGAGCATGTTGCGCAGCGCCCTGTTGGTGCGCTGAAACGCTCCGTCGAGGCCCACGACGGCCATGCCGATGGGTGAATGGGCCAGCGCCAGCTCGAAGGGGCGCTCCCCGCGCGGGTCGAGCGCGGCGAAGGACTGATCGATCGGGTCGGCGACGACGCCGGAGTCCGCGAATCCCTCGGTATGTGAGCGGGGCCGGCCGAGGTAGAAGCCCTGCGCCCACGGAACGCCCGCCGCGCACACGGCGTCGAGTTCCCCCTGCGTCTCCACCCCTTCCGCGATGACGGTCGCGCCGATCTGCGCGGCCAGCTCGGCGATGGATTGGGCCAACCGGCGTCGGGCGTCGTCGATGTCGATTCTGCGGGTGATGGATTGGTCGACCTTGACGAAATCCGGTGCCAGCTCCAGCACGTGAGAGAACGAGGAGAAACCGGCGCCGACGTCGTCAACCGCCACCCGGATGCCGTGCGCCCGACACGTTTCCAGCGCTTCGTCGAGGGCGGCGTAGTTCTCGACGGCGTCGTGCTCGGTGATCTCCAACACGAGTCGCGTCGGGTCGACATCGGTGAGCAGCTCGCCCCAGCGAGTCTGCAGCACCGCTGCCGGGGAGATGTTGACGGCGACGAACGCGTCGTCGGGCAGCTGCGGCACCAACGACAGGGTGCGGGCTATCACCAAGGTTTCGAGCTCGATCTCCAAGCCCAGCAACGCGGCCCGGCCGAAGACCATGTCGGGTCGATACGGTTCACACGGAAACCGGGCCAGCGCTTCGACACCCATGACCTTGGTCGTCGTGACGTCGTGGATCGGCTGGAAGACGACTTCGAAGTCCTGCTCGGCCACCATCCGCCGGATCTCGTGCTGGTTCACCCGAACCGGCACCGGGTCGACCGGCGACTCCATCAAGGCGCCGATGAGGTCGGCGACCTTGTGTGCGATCCGCAGGTCGACGTCCGCGAGATGGGGCTTGGCCTCTTGGCTCACCGCTGACACCATGCCCACCGTGACACCGTCCGCGCCGACCACCGGCACGCCCACGTAGGCGCCGACCCCCAGTTGGCGCGTCATGGGAAGGACGGTGGCCGACTTGTTGGCCGACGTGTCGGGAATGACGGCCGGTAGCCGACCGTCGACGACCCGGACACCGTAGGAACCGGACAGGCTCAGCTGATCACCTGGGGACAGTCCCACCGCGTCGGCGTCCCCGTCGAGCACCTCGAAGGTCTGCATTCCGTCGCTGAAAGACGATAACCATGCCGCGTCGAGGCCCAGGCGTCGCCGCAACAGTCCCAACAGGGTTCGAATCACGTCCAAAGAACTTGATTCGTCTTCCACGGCCCCGGCTCCCTGTCGATCGGCGCCCAGCCAAGCGATCTGGTAGCCAGCCCCCCGCTCGAGGCAACGCGCCAGCCTCACGCCGGCATGCGCCACCCTATTCCTGCGCTGCCCGCCGGAGGCGGTTATCGCCGAGGTTGCCGCGGTGCGCGGTTCCGTCGGCAACCCTGGCCGCGAAATCGACGGCGAAACGATCGTCGCCCCGCACTAGCGGCCGTCGCGGGTAGCGTCGCACTATTGGGCGAGTGATGCCGCCGCGCGGCAGTCGATCGATATCGCGGGAAGTGGAGGAGCTTGGCCATGTCTGCACAGGGGGAGACGGGAAGCGCGCAGCTGAAGCCGCCGGTGGAAGCGGTTCGGTCGCACTATGACAAGTCCAACGAGTTCTTCAAGTTGTGGCTCGACCCGTCGATGACGTACAGCTGCGCCTACTTCGACGAGAACCCCGACCCCCATCACCTGACCAAGACGCTGGAAGAGGCGCAGTACGCCAAGCGGAAACTGTCCCTGGACAAGTTGAACCTCGAACCCGGCATGACACTGCTCGACATCGGCAGCGGCTGGGGCGCGACGATGCGCCAGGCGGTCGCGGAATACGACGTCAACGTGATCGGCCTGACGTTGAGCGAAAACCAGTACGCCCACTGCGTGGCCGAGTTCGACAAGATGGACAGTCCGCGCCGCAAAGAGGTGCGCGTCCAGGGTTGGGAGCAATACCCCGACGAGCCGATCGACCGGATCGTCTCGTTGGGCGCCTTCGAGCATTTCGCCGACGGCGCCGGAGACGCCGGATATCAACGCTATGGCGTCTTTTTCAAGAAGTACTACAACGTGCTGCCCGACGGCGGCCGCATGTTGCTGCACACCATCGTGGTGCCCACCACTGAGGAAGTGAACGCGCTGGGCCTCAAGACCACGATGACCTTGCTGCGTTTCATCAGCTTCATCCTCAAGGAGATCTTCCCGGGCGGTAAGTTGCCGCAGATCAAGCAGATCGACCGCTACGCAACCGAGGCCGGCTTCGAGATCGAACGCCACCACTTGATCGGCGAGAATTACGTGCCGACGCTCAACGCCTGGGCGGACGCCCTCGAGGCGCGCAAGGACGAGGCGATTGCCCTCAAAGGGCAGGACACCTACGACATTTACATGAAGTATCTGCGCGGCTGCTCCGACCTGTTCCGGGACGGCTACACGAACGTGTGCCAGTTCACGTTGGTCAAGTGACGCTGACGCCGGCGCCGGCCTGGGACTAATTCGCGCCGGCACCGCGTTGGTGCTGCGCATGGCCGACGCGACGCCGCAACTGCACTTCAACGCCTTCGTCTGGCCCAACGGGTATCACGAGGCGGCCTGGCGTCTCACCGACGGTGACGTCCGCGATGTCCTCGGGCTGCCCTACTACGCCGAGGTGGCCCGCACCGCCGAACGCGGCTTGCTCGACTCCATCTTTCTGGCCGACAACATCGCCATCGCGGACTATCGGGCGACCTACCTGCCCCAGACGCAATTCGACCCGATCTCCGTTCTGTCGGCGCTGGCGGCCGTCACCAGCCGTATCGGCCTGATCGGCACGGCCTCAACGACTTACAACAAGCCGTGGGAGCTGGCACGCCGGTTCGCGACCCTGGATCACCTGAGCGCCGGTCGGGCCGGCTGGAACATCGTCACCACCGTCACGCCGTTGGCGGCCGCGAACTTGGGAGAACAGGCGCACCCCGAGCGAGACGACCGCTACGCGCGGGCGCACGAATTCGTCGACGCCGTCACCCGATCCTGGGACAGCTGGGAGGACGACGCGGTGGTGGGCGACCGCGCCAACGGGGTGTGGGCGGACCGCGCCAAGCTGCACGCCCCGCGGTTCCACGGTGAATACTACGACGTCGAGGGCGTGTTGCCGTTTCCCCGCTCGCCGCAAGGACATCCGGTTCTCGTGCAAGCGGGTCAGTCGGCAGCCGGTGTCGCGCTGGCGGCGCGCTACGCCGAGGTGGTGTTCTCCGGGCCGCCCTCCCTGCAGGCCGCGGTCAACTTTCGGACCGATCTGCACGCCCAAGCGGCCGCCGTCGGACGCAAGCCCGACCAGGTCCTGGTGCTGCCCGCGCTGATGGTCACGCTGGGCGGCACGGAGGCCGAAGCCCGGCGGCGTGCCGACCGGCTCGACGAGCTGGCCAGCCCCGAATTCCATTGGCAGAACACCCTTTACATTGCCGGATTGGACCCGGACGGGTTCGACCCGGACGCGCCACTGCCCGCCGAGCTGTGGGCCGGCCCGTCGGCGCCCTCCAGCCGGGCCGAACAACTCTTTGCGGCCGCGCGTGCGCGGCCGGAGGCTTCCCTGCGGGAGCTGACCCGAGCCTCGGCCCCGGGCGCCGGCGGAGCCCACTTCGTCGGCACTCCGGAGCAACTGGCCGACCATGTCATCGCTTGGCAGGATGCGGGCGCCGTCGACGGCTTCACGCTCATGGGTTCTACGCTGCCCTACGAGCTGGCGGCGTTCGTCGACCACGTGGTGCCGATTCTGCAGCGGCGCAATCGTTTCCGTGACGGCTACGCAGGCGAGACGCTGCGGGATCATCTCGGACTGTCACGCCCGAGCCGCTGAGCGCGTCAGTCGAAGTCACACCCCGGGTTGGGCGCATCCTCGGCGGCCGGTTTTCCCGGTGGTTGGACGTAGATGACTTCGAGAACCGTCGGGACGGAACCCAGATTGCGGCCGATATGGACGTGGTCCGCGCCCGCGGGCTCCACGACCGAGTCGCCGCTGCCGTAGACGCCGTCGACCGCGCAATTCGCTGCGTTGTGGGTCAGCGTGCCCTGCTCCACCACGCCGATCAGTTCACCGTCGTGCCAATGCCAGCCCGTGCTGCCGCCCGGGGCGATGGTGATCTCCCGGATCACGTAGTCGTGGTCGGCGAGCGATCTGTGATTCAACTCGACCGCGTGGATCTCGCGCGACGGCGTCGCCGACGCCTGCGCGGCCGAAACCAGCAGCGCGACGCCGACGACGACGCTCGCCGCGGCGGTGACCAAGGGAATCACCCTCGCCCCCTTGGCCCGCCGTGCTCGTCGGTCACTTTCGAGTAGACGTTTGCGCGCGCGATCCTATTCGCAGGCCTTCTCGCCGGGCGCCGTGGCCGCGTGTGGCTAAGCACCCGTGATCGGTCGAGTTGCCCCCGTGGGCGGCTCGCGGCGGGCAGGATCGCCTCATGGCCCAGAACCCACCACGGTTTTCACCGCGCGCCGGGTGATCACCATCGATCCGGATGTCCCCGACGGCACGGCCGTTGCCGTGTCGGGCGGCCGGGTGGTCGCCGTCGGCGCCTCCGAGCGGCTGCGCGGCCGCGGGGCGGCAGACGACACCTTCGCTGGCGCGGTGCTCTGCGCGGGGCTGATCGATCAGCACCTGCACCCGGTGCTGGGCGCCGCCACCCTGACGACCGAGGTCATCGCCATCGAAGACTGGTCGCTGCCAGGCAAACGGTGTCCGCAGCGGCCGCATTGCCGTTCCGGTGCAATGCATCTCGGTGCACGACGCGCTGCGCACCGTCGCTATCGAAGCCGCCTATTCCTGGCGGCTCGAGTCGGAGCTGGGCAGCATCACGCCGGGCAAGCTGGCCAACTTCACCGTGCTGGCCGACGATCCGTACGCGGTGAATCCGTTGCGGCTCAAGGACATCAAAGTGCTGGGAACGGTGTATGAAGGCCGCTGGCAGCCGGTGCCCGCTGGGTGAGGCCGTCGCTGCGCGCTGCCGGTCAGCGGCGCGGCGGGAGCGCGCTGCCGGCATGCCGGACGCGGTTGCCGCCGGCCCGCTTCGCCTCGTACATCGCCCCGTCAGCCGCTTCGACGAGCTGCTCGACGATGGTGCGCTCCGCGCCGTCCGCCTCCGGCGGCACCCGCACGCTGCTGACCCCGAAGCTGGCCGTCACGGCCCACGGTGTGGCGGCGATCGCCCGGCGCATCGCCTCGGCGGTCTCGAGGGCCTTCGGGGTGTCGACCGCGGCGGCGACCAGAAACTCCTCACCGCCGACGCGGGCGAGCACCATGCCACCGTCGCTGGTGCTGCGGAGCTGGTCTGCCACGGCCACCAGGATGCGGTCGCCGGTCGCGTGGCCGTAGGTGTCGTTGATGCCCTTGAAGCCGTCCAGGTCGAGCATCAAGACGCTCAGGCACCGCACGCGATGTTCGACGGCCAACAACTTGCAGGCCGAGCGATAGAACCCGCGGCGGTTGCGCAATCCGGTCAACGGATCCGTCGACGACTTCAGGGCGTCGACGGACAGCCAGTGGACGAGTATCTGCCCGCAAAACGGCACGGCCAGGATGCCCGCGCTGAGCAACATCAGCTTGGCCGCCGCCATCGACGCGTCGCCGGCGGCGGCGATCCGCACGGCGCACGCCGCGGCGGTGCCCAAAGCGGTGCCCAGGGTGAACACCAGCAGCCGGGCCGAATGGAAGAACGCGACGTAACCCGCGAGCCCGCCGAACGCCGCGCAGCCCAGCATGCCGCTGCGCGGATCATGCTCGACCAGGCACACCGCCGCGATGCCCAGCGATCCCACCACCGAGAACGCCCGCGACTGCGTTCGTGTCGGCCACCGGAGCAACCACACCGCCGCGAGGCCGGACATGCCGACGGCGAAGCCGATAGCGACCGCGCGGTCCACCCTGGTCGACGGGCCCGACGGGCTGGTCAGCATCAACGACGTGGCCGCGGCCAGGGTGAGAAGAATCGTGACCAGCAGGTAGCGGACGAAGGGCTTGAGTCGGCGCGCCGCCAAGTAGTCCGACAGCCACTCGTAGTGGTCGGGTTGCCGCCACAACACGCCGATCCAGTGCACTCCGACGCCCCCTGGTCTGTTCACGCGTGGTGTTTGCCAGCAGCGCGGGCGAACGGTCGTATGTTACGTCGCGCCGCAGGACACGGCGGCGCTTTGACGATCAGCGCGGCGGATTACGAGTTGCGGGCGCCGTTTCAGCGCATCGAAATAACTCGGGGCCGCGACGAGCAGTCACGCCGACTGGCGCTTGGCCCCGGAAAAGGCGACCGGCCAATCCTGGGACTGACCGGTGAAGCGGAACTCGAGGCACACGGTCGTGCCGCGGCCCGTGCCCCGGACCGTGACATCGTCGGCAATGGCCCGCATCAGCAATATTCCCCGACCCCGCAGGGGATTCGCCGCGAAGTCGGGCTCCACCCAGACGCCGTGGTCGGTCACGCACACCGACAAGGTGAACTGCTTAGGGTCGTAGCTGACCTGCAGCGTCATCAGTCCCGGCGTGTCCCGCCCGCGGTACGCGTGGTCGGCGCAGTTGGCCAAAGCCTCGTCGGTGGCTAAAACGACGTCGGCTTTACGGTCCGTGTCCAACTCGATGACGTCGTCCAACCAGCGTCGCAGGTCGCGGCGGAAAGCGGTCACCGCACGCGGATCGGCGCGGGCGGATCTCGTCAGCGTCGGGCGTGCGTCGTCATTGGTGGCGGCGTGTAAGGACATGGTGGCCAACGAGTACCCGAGTCCCTCGCGCGATATACCTCGCGAAGCCGGCGCGGGCCGCAGGGGGCCCGCCATCAGCGGTCGCGCCCGCCGCGGCGCAGGGGCGTTGGCTAGCTCTTTTTACTCGGGATCACCGAGATGACGATCAGCGTCAGGATGCTGAAGAAAAGTCCGAGGATGCCCCAGCCCAACGGGTTGCGGCCCTTGAACCCGGCGATGACCGCGCAGATGACGGCGGCGATGAGGCTGCCGATCGCGACGAAAATGCCCTTGATACCCCGCAGAATCAGACCCGCCGCTTGCGGATTGTCCTGCGCGGCCAAGACGAGCGAATGCAGCATGACCCCGGCCTCCTGTGATGTGTGCCACGAAGGTTAGCGCACGCGCGGGAACCGGTGCGCGGGATTCGACTGCGCGACGGTTCTACGGGGCGACGAGCGACTCAATGGTCGAGGAAGGTGACGTTGTCGCCCAGCGGGTTGCGCGGCACGTCGAGGTGGTTCGCTGCGAACTCCGGGTCGGGGTAACCGATCGACACGCCGCACAGGATGCGGTACTGCTCGCCGATGCCGAGCTGGGCGCGCAGCACTTCCGGGTAGCCGGCGATCGATACCTGCACGCAGCTGCCCACGCCGCGGGCGGTCAGCGCGAGCAGAAAGGTCTGCAGGAACGCGCCGACGCCCACGGCGTCGACGTAGTCGAGGTCGCGGTGCATGCAGACGACGCCGGCCATGGGGGCGCCGAAGAAGTCCCAATTTCGCAGCACAGCCCGTCGCCTGGCCTCGGTATCGTGCCGCGCGACACCCATCGCGCCGTAGACCAGAGCGCCGAGGGCCTGGCGCGCCGGCGCGAACTCGGCGGGCAGCGACGGAACCTTGGGCGCGGCCGTATTAGCCTGGGCCAGCAGGGCTTTGGCGACACGATCGCGGGCGGCGCCGGAGACGAAGGTGACGTGCCAGGGCTGGATGTTGGAATTCGACGGCGCCCGGACGGCCAGTTGCAGCGACTCGGTGACCAGCTGTGCCGGCACGGGTTTGTCGCAAAGGAACAGGCGGGCAGATCGGCGCCCGCGGATGGTGTCTTCCAGGTCATACATCGGGGGTTCGCCGGCCTAGTCGCGGACGACGAGCACGGTCTTGCCGGGCCGGTGTTGGCCGCGGCTCGCGTAGGCCGAGCGGCCCTCGCGCAACGGGAACGTGGCGGCGATGGGTACGCGCAGCCGGCCGCCTTCGACCAGTTCGGTCAGGCGGCGCAGCTGTTCTCGGTCGGGGGTGACGACGAAGAAGTCCGCGACCACGCCGTAGGTATCGGCCAGGCCGGCCGGTGGCGGGGCGGACAGGGTGACAATCCGGCCGCCGCCCCGCACGACGTCGAAACTGCGCCGCAGGGTCTGGCCGCCGATCGTGTCGATCACGACGTCGTAGGCCCGTCCAGCCGCGTCGAAACGGTCGCGGCGCGTGTCGATGACCCGTGCCGCGCCGAACCCGACGAGCAGGTCGCGCGCGTCACTGCGCACGGTGGCGCTCACCTCGGCGCCCAGGCCGGTGGCGAGCTGAACGGTCAACGCGCCGACCCCGCCGGCGCCGCCGTGGACGAGGACACGCTCCCCGGGCCGGACATCGGCGTGCTCGACGAGCGCCTGCCACGCGGTCAGGCCCGCGAGCGGGAGTGCGGCCGCGGTCACGTGCGACACCGTCGTGGGTCGGCCCGCCAGGTCGGCCGCCGGCACGGTGACGTACTCGGCGGCCGCGCCGTCACGGTCGAACCGAATCAACCCGTAGACCTCGTCGCCGCACGCCACCTCGGTGACCCCGTCCGCCACGGCGGCGACCACGCCGGACACCTCGTGTGACGGGATGGTCGGGGTGCGGTCCACCCCGCCTCGTTCCCACGTCTCGTCCCAGGTCAACTCGTCGAAGGTGATGGCGGCGGCGTGCACCTCGACGAGAACCTCGCCGGGCGCGGGCACCGGCATGGGGGCTCGCTCCACGACCAGGACCTCCGGTCCACCGCGCCGATGCGCCCGCAGTGCGATCATGCCGCTCATCGGAACCCTCTCCCGCGGCGCCGCGGCGGACGGTGCCGCGCGGAGCGTCCTACCCGTCGTGCCCCCGGCAGGATTCGAACCTGCGACACCGGCTTTAGGAGAGCCGTGCTCTATCCCCTGAGCTACGGGGGCGGACCGGCCTGAGCTTACCGGCAGTGCGGCCCCGCGCCGGCCACGCTGCTCAACGGAGCTCGGCGATCACCTTCGAGAAGTTGTCCATGTGGTTGTCCTGCACGGTGAAGAACGAAACCCCGTACTTCTCGCGGTATTCGATGAGCGTGTCGGCGATGTCGCGGGGCGATCCGCTCAACACCGAGTGCATGGCCAAGATCTCCTCGTCGCTCATCCCCGCCGCGTACCGGCGGGTCATCGTCAGGTCCGGCTGGGTCTCGCCCGCGGGCGGCACCGCGGTGATGGCCAAATTCAGCTCGAGCGTGTCGAAGCGATCACCGGCCGCCGCGCGGACGAAGTCGACGCGTTCGGTCAGCGGGTCATCGGCGCCACGGACGTTCGCGCCGGTCAGCCCGACGATGTCGGCGTGCCGCGCAGCCAGCGTCAGCACCCGATCACCGTTGCCGGCGATCATGATCGGCGACGACGGGTGATGCTCCTTGAGGTATTTCGTCATGTGCTCGAGGTAGTCCACGCGGGCCCCCGCGCTCGGGTACGGCAACTCGGCGGCGTCGAATTCCTCGCGCACGTAGCCGGTGCCCAGGCCGATCTCGACCCGGCCGTCGCTCAGCTTCTCCAGGTCGAGGAGGTCCCTGCTCAGCAGGGCCGGCTTGTAGAAGGCGGCGTTGAGCACGTACATGCTCAACCGCAGCCGGGTGGTGACCATGGCGACCGCGGTCAGCGTCGGAAATGGCGCGGCCGCACCCAGATGGTCCGGCACACACAGCACATCGAAGCCGAGGTCCTCGGCGCGCTTAACCTTATCCTCAAGCGCCGCACGGGATTTGACGAACCTCATGCTCAGCCCGAAACGAAAATCCTTAACCACCAAACAACTCCGTTCAATAGATGAGGACAACTACCAGCACAGTGCCGCTTTCGCCAATCCCCGGATCAGTGCGTTGGTGACCGGCGACAGACCGTCGTCGCCCGGCAGCGGGCTACGCGGGCTGATGCCCCGAACCCGCGCCGACAGCTCCAGCTGGGCGCCGCCGTCGCGCATCAGGTTCACCGGGTTGCGTGGATGCAGACCCCGCAATTCCGGCGGAATGGCGTCGAGGTCGGTGACGACGTGATACCCGGGGATCTCCACGTGTGTGGCCAGGTGCTCGGCCAACGCCCGGTTGCGGCCGCCCGCCAGCAGGTGCGTGCTGCGGCCGATGCGTCCGTAACCGTGCAGCGACACCCCGAGGTCGACATGGGCGAGAAACTCGGCGAGTTGCGGGGAGGCGGCCGGATCGAACGACGCCGACGGCAGGTGGTGCGGATAGCGGGCGGGGTGGCGCAGCACGTACAGCGAGGCGCCGGCGGCGTCGGCGGCGCGCTCGGCGATCACGTCGGTCATCTCCTCCAGCCCGCCGCCGTGGATGGCGAGAAAGCCGAAACGCGAACGCAATCGGCTCTGCTCGATGATCCCGGGCTCGCGTAGCAGCTCGGAAAACGACTGTGGCGCAGGCCCATTCGCCACCGTTGGGCTTGGCCATCGCGCCGGATCCCAGCGGTGCAGAAAGTCGATCCAGCGTTGTGGGAGTCCGTGGTGCCGGGCGCCGTCGATGATCTTCGGCAGGTAATCCGGGCGGGGCGGCCCGGGCTCCACGCGGTGGTCGATGTAGACCCACGCCGGCTCGGGACCAGTGGCGGTGAGCACGGTCAGCCGGTCCCGCCGGTAGCGCACCGGCACGCCCTCGGCGCTGTCCAGGGTCGCCAGGTCGTCGTCGGAGATGTGCCAGAGCACCCCGTGCACCTGTGTGCCGGCGAACGGCTCCACCGTCGCCACGCCGCGCTGATTGATCAGCCACTCATGGTCGGCAAGGATTGCCGGTCGTGGATCGGCGGCACCCGGGCAGCGCTGCGCCATCTGGCGCACGCAGAGGTTCGACCCGTAGGCGAAGTAGGGGTGCCGGCCTGGCATTCAGCCAGTCACCGTCAGCCAGATCAGTACCACGTTAAGCAGACTAATCATGACGCCCACGGCCCAGCCAATAATCGTCGTGACGCGGTGGTTGGTGTCGTTGCCCATCAGCTCGCGGTCGCTGGTCAGCTTGACCAGGGGGAGCACCGCGAACGGAATCCCGAAGGACAACACCACCTGGGACAGCACCAGGGCGCGCGTCGGGTCGAAGCCGACCGCGAGAATCACCAGGGCCGGGCACAGGGTGACGACGCGGCGCAACAGCATCGGAATCGACCGGTGCAGCAATCCCTGCATGATCATGGCGCCGGCGTAGGCGCCCACCGACGACGAGGCCAGGCCCGAGGCCAGCAAGCCGACCGCGAACAGCACCGCGATCGTCGGTCCGAGCGTGCCGTGAATCGCCGAGTAGGCGCCCTCGATGGTCGCGTCGACGCTGTGATGCTGCAGGTTGATCGCCGCGATGAGCAGCATGGCGGCGTTCACCGTGCCCGCAACCGCCATGGCCAGCACCACATCCCAGCGCGTGATGCGCAGCAGCATCCGCCGCTGAGCCCCCTCCTGCGGATGCCCGTGCCGGTCGAGGACCAGCCCGGAATGCATGTAGACGGCGTGGGGCATCACGGTGGCGCCCAGGATGGCGGCGGCCAACAGCACGCTCTCGGTGCCGCGGAACCGGGGCAGCAGCCCGCCGAGCACCGCGTCCGACGGAGGGGTCTTGACGAAGAAGCTGGCGGCGAACCCGATAGCGATCACCAGCAGTAAGCCGGTGATGACGCGCTCGAAGATGATCTGGCCGCGGCGGTCCTGGATCGCGAGCAGCAGCAGCGCCACCACGCCGGTGATCAGGCCGCCCAGCAGCAGTGGCAGCCCGAACAAGATGTGCAGGCCGATCGCGCCGCCCACGATCTCGGCCGCATCGGTGGCGATCGCCACCAGCTCGGCCTGCGCCCAGTAGACCAGCCGGGCGGGGCGGCTCATCCGCTTGCCGATCGCGGCGGGCAGCGAGCGCCCGGTCACCAGCCCGAGCTTGGCCGACAGGTACTGCACCAGCCCGGCCAGGACGTTGGCCACCACGATGACCCATAACAGCAGGTAGCCCAGCTTCGCGCCGGCGCTGACGTTGGCCGCGACGTTCCCCGGGTCGACGTAGGCGATCGCCGCGACGAAGGCCGGACCGAGCAGGTACCAGTTGCCCCTCAGCGAGCCCTGCGTGCTCTGCGCCACCCTGCCGCCCCTTGTTTTCCCATCGCCGAATAGAGAAGTGAGGTTATCCGAATATCTCGCCGCAACCCGCATCGAGTGCAGGGTCGAAGGAGCCGGCCGGAACCCGGCCGTCACTTGTTATTACCCGGACAGTCGCCGGTCATGCGGGCGGTCACCGGCGGCGTTGCGGGCGCGCGGGCACTGTCCCGCCTCTGGCGCGAAAGCGGCCACTGGCGGCCCCGGACGATCGTAGACTTCCTAGGCATGACCAGGGGGAAGAAAATCCTGCTTGCGTTGGTGCTCGCGGTCGGGGTGTCGACGACGTCGGTGAGCTGTTTGCCGATCGTCAGCATTCCCAGCTGCCCCGCGGGCGGCGGCCCCGTCGGCTGCTGATCCAGCGCACCGAGCGCTCGGCGTGGTGGACCGCGCCGGTTTGAGCATGCACCGCGCTCGGGGACGCGGCCCGGTCACAGCCGGTAGAGCCCCTTGCCGGTGATCAACGGCAGGTCCAGCGTCGTCACGATGCCCGGCGCGGCCGCGACCACCGCGGGAATGGCGTTCACCACCCGCATCGCGGTGGCGACCAGCCCGGCGTGGTTGTGGTCGCCGTTCGGGCTGCCCAAGCACACGTCGACGGCGTAGGACGGCTCGCCGGTCACCTCGATGCGATACGAACCGCCGTCCTGGGCGGGCTGCGGCCATTCGGGGCACAGGTCCTCGCGCAGCCGGGTGACGTGCTCGAGGACCACGGCGGGCTCGCCGTCGACCATGCCGAACACCTCGAAGCGCAACGCCGCCGCGGTGCCCTTCGCGATGTGTCCCGACGCGATGTCGAAGTCCTCCGGCGCCGGCACCCGCACGTACTCCTGGGTGACCTCGTCGAGGCAGACGCCCAGGCCGGCAGCAAGTTGCCGGATGACCGAGCCCCACGCCAGGCTCAACACGCCGGGCTGCAGCAACATCGGGATGTCGTCCATCGGCTTGCCGAACCCCATGACGTCGAACATGACCGCGGCGCTGTCGTAGGTGGCGTAGTCGACGATCTCCATGCAGCGGATCTGCTGGATGGACTGGCAGGTGCCGGCCAGGGCCAACGGCAGCAGGTCGTTGGCGAATCCGGGATCGATGCCGTTGACGTACAGACTCGAATTACCTTCGCGCGCCGCGTCTTCCAGTGGCTTGATGAGCTCTTCCGGGATGACCTGCCAGGGGTATTGCAGGAAGACCGGACCGCTGCCCACGACGTTGATGCCGGCGGCCAAGACGCGCCGATAGTCCTCCAGCGCCTCCGGCAGCCGGTTGTCGGCCAGCGCGTTGTAGACCGCGCACTGCGGTCCGGTGGCCAGGACGGCGTCCAGATCCGTGCTGGCGAGGATGCCGGTCGGCTCCGGCAGCCCGGCGAGCTCGGCCGCGTCCTTGCCGGCCTTGGCGTCCGACGACACCCACACCCCGGTCAGCTCGAAATCGGGGTTGGTGATGAGCGCCCGCAAGGCGTGGATGCCGACGTTGCCGGTGCCCAGTTGGACGACGGGGATAGCCATGTCGCGCTCCTAGCGGTCGTTGCTCACAGGTCCGGAACCGGGATGTCCAGATTGGGGTAGGTCAGGCCACCGTCGACCTCCAGGGTCTTGCCGGTGAGGAAGTTGCCGGCCGGGGACGCCAGATAGACGGCCGCGGCGGCGATGTCGACGGGATCGCCGAGGCGGCGCATCGGGGTCGCCTTCTCCATCGGCGCGCGCAAGTCGTCGTTGGAGGCGACCACGTCCAGCGCGGAGGTGAGGATGGACCCCGGCGCGATGGCGTTGACCCGGATGCGCGGGCACAGGTCCAGCGCGGCCGACCGGGTGTAGTGGGCCAGCGCAGCCTTGGCGGTGGCATACGCCGCGAAGCCGCGCCCGGCCAGGCGGCCCATCGTCGAGGTGATGTTGATGATGCTGCCGCCGCCGGAGTGCTCCAGCATCAACGGCACCGCCGCGACGGTCAGCGCGTGGGCGGTGGCGACGTTGAAGGTGAACGCGTCCTTGAGGTCCTTGGTAGACGTGGTCAGCAACGTGTTCGGCATGGTCCCGCCGACGTTGTTGACGACGATGTCTAGTTTGCCGAACGCCTCGACGGCCTGACCCGCCAGCTGCGCGGTCGTGTCGGGGTGGGCCAGGTCGGCGGCGACGACGTGCGCCCGCCGCCCCGCGGCGCGGACCTGTTCGGCGACCTCTTCGAGCTGGCTCTGGGTGCGCGACGCGATCACAACGTCGGCACCGGCCTCGGCGAACGCGAGCGCGATGGCGGCCCCGAGGCCGCGGCCCGCGCCGGTGATGACGGCGACCTGATCGTCCAACCGAAATCTGTCCAGGATCATGACGGCCTCTCCTCGCCTCGATTGTCAGCCGACACCGTAGCAAGTCGGCGTGGCCCGAACGAGGCGTTTCTGGAACAGGTTCTAGTTCGGTTCTCACGGTGGCCGGCCGCGGTAGCGCCAGGGTCGACGCGCGCGCAGCGCCGATCGCAGATATTTTGAGCACTGTGACCGCTTCGTGGGCGCCGTCGCGTCCAGCCGCGGCCACCAGATTGCACCGCCTGACGTTGAGCGTGCTGGCCGTCGTCGCGCTGGCGTTGTCGGGGTGTGCCGGCCGGGACAACGCCAGCGCCCAGGGGCAGGGTGGGGACGCCTCCGTTGCCTGCGGCGGCACCAAGACGCTGAAGGCGAGCGGCTCGACGGCGCAGGCGAACGCGATGACCCGCTTCGTCAACGCGTTCGAGAAGGCCTGCGGGGGGCAGACGCTGAACTACACCCCCAACGGATCCGGCGCCGGTATCGGCGAATTCACCGGCGGCCAAACCGATTTCGCCGGCTCCGATTCACCGCTGGCGCCGATCGAGTATTTCGCGGCGCGGCAGCGATGCGGCTCGCCGGCCTGGAATCTGCCGGTGGTGTTCGGCCCGATCGCCATCAGCTACAACGTGCGGGGCGTCGCCTCGCTGGCCCTGGACGGTCGCACCGCCGCGCGAATCTTCAAGGGCGCGATCACGACGTGGGACGACGCGGCGATCAAGGGCCTCAACCCCGGGATCGCGCTGCCCGCCGAGCCGATCCGGGTCATCTTCCGCAGCGAACAATCCGGCACCACCGACAACTTCCAGAAGTATCTCGACTCCGCGTCCGACGGTGTGTGGGACAAGGGCATCGGCAAGACCTTCAACGGCGGCGTGGGCGAGGGGGCCGACGGCAACGCCGGCGCGGCGGCCGCCGTGAAGACCACCGACGGCTCGATCACCTACACCGAGTGGTCGTTCGCCCAGGCGCAGAAATTGGGCATCGCCAAGATCGTCACGTCGGCTGGCCCGGATCCGGTGGCGCTGAGCGTGGAATCGGTTGGCGAAGCCATTGCGGGAGCCACGATCTCGGGCCAGGGCAACGACCTGGTGGTGGACACCTACTCCTTCTACAAGCCGACCCGCCCCGGCTCGTACCCCATCGTTCTGGCCACCTACGAGATCGTGTGCTCGCACTACCCCGACGCGCAGGTCGGAGCCGCGGTGAAAGCATTCCTGCAAAGCACCATCGGTGCCGGGCAGAGCGGCTTGACCGACAACGGCTATATCCCCGTGCCGGCGCCCTTCAAGCCCCGGCTGTCCACGGCGATCAACGCCATCTCCTGACACCCCGATCGGGGCAACAGGTGCGGCACAGTGGACGGCGCAAATTTGCCCCATGTTCACCTTGTTACGGTTAGCTTCGTCTCTGCGAGACGGCGGATCGGCGCGTGGCGGTGAGACGAAACGGCGGCGGTCCCGTTCATCCCTACCGTAAGGAAATGACTTGAGAATAAACCGATCTGGCGCTGCGCTGAGTGCGTTGACCGCCGGCGCGCTGATCTTGTCGGGGTGTGGCAGCGACAACAACGCCGGCGGCGGTAGTGCGAGCAGCGGCGCGCCGGCGGCCAAGGTCAGCTGCGGCGGCAAGAAGAGCCTGAAGGCCAGCGGCTCCACCGCCCAGGCCAACGCGATGACCCGCTTCGTCAACGCCTTCGAGCAGGCCTGCCCCGGACAGACTTTGAACTACACGGCCAACGGCTCAGGCGCCGGAATCAACGAATTCACCGGCAATCAAACGGATTTCGGCGGTTCCGACTCGCCCCTGGCGGCAAAGGAATACGCGGCGGCCCAACAGCGCTGCGGCGCACCGGCATGGAACCTGCCCGTGGTGTTCGGGCCGATCGCCGTCACCTACAACGTGGCCGGCGTGAACTCGTTGAGCCTCGACGGTGCCACCGCGGCCAAGATCTTCAACGGCGCGATCACCGCCTGGAACGACCCGGCGATCCAGGCGCTGAACCCGGGGGTCACCCTGCCCGCCGAGCCGATCCACGTCGTGTTCCGCAACGACGAGTCCGGCACCACCGACAACTTCCAGAAGTACCTCGACGCCGCCTCCAACGGCGCGTGGGGCAAGGGCGCCGGCAAGGCGTTCAAGGGCGGCGTCGGCGAGGGCGCCAAGGGCAACGACGGCACCTCCGCGGCGATCAAGGCCACCGAGGGCTCGATCACCTACAACGAATGGTCCTTCGCCCAGGCGCAGAAGCTCAACATGGCGAAGATCGTGACCTCGGCCGGCCCGGACGCGGTGTCGATCAGCGCCGACTCGGTCGGCAAGACGATTGCCGGCGCGACCATCGCCGGGCAGGGCAACGACCTGGTGCTCGACACGCTTTCCTTCTACAAGCCCACCCAGCCCGGCTCGTATCCGATCGTGCTGGCGACCTACGAGATCGTCTGCTCGAAATACCCGGACCCGCAGGTGGGGACGGCGGTCAAGGCGTTCCTGCAGAGCACCGTCGGCGCTGGGCAAAACGGGCTGGCCGACAACGGATATATTCCTATCCCGGACTCGTTCAAGTCGAGACTGGCGGCTTCGATCAACGCCATCACATGATCTGAGGTGGTCGTGGCACACGGAACGGTAACCAGCCCGTCGACCGCGCAGCGGCCCCAACTGCCGGCGCTCAACGCCGGCGCGGCGCGTCGGGGTGACCGGGTGTTCAAGCTGGTCGCCTCGGCCGCCGGGATGACCATCGTGACCGCGATCGGGCTGATCGCGGTGTTCCTGCTGGTCCGCGCGGTGCCGTCGCTGCGCGTCAACCACGCCAACTTCTTCACCAGCGCGCAGTTCGACACCACGGACCCGGGCAGGCTGGCGTTCGGCATCCGCGACCTGGCCATGGTGACGGTGCTCAGCTCGTTGACCGCGCTGATCCTGGCCGTGCCGGTCGCCGTCGGGATCGCGGTGTTCCTCACGCAGTACGCGCCGCCGCGCCTGGCCCGCCCGTTCGGCGCGATCGTGGACCTGCTGGCCGCGGTGCCGTCGATCATCTTCGGCCTGTGGGGGATCTTCGTCCTGGCGCCCAAGATCGAGCCGATCGCGGCCTTCCTCAACCGCCACCTGGGCTGGCTGTTCCTGTTCAAGGAGGGCAACGTCTCGCTGGCGGGCGGCGGCACCATCTTCACCGCCAGTGTGGTGCTGTCGGTCATGATCCTGCCGATCGTCACCTCGGTGTCGCGCGAGGTGTTCCGCCAGACCCCACGCATCCAGATGGAGGCCGCGCAGGCGCTGGGCGCCACCAAGTGGGAGGTGGTGCGGATGACCGTGCTGCCCTTCGGCCGCAGCGGGGTGATCGCGGCGTCGATGCTGGGGCTGGGGCGCGCACTGGGCGAAACCGTGGCGGTGCTGATCATCTTGAGGTCGTCGGCCCGCCCGGGGAACTGGTCACTGTTCGACGGCGGCTACACCTTCGCCTCCAAGATCGCCTCAGCCGCCGCCGAGTTCAGCGCGCCGCTGCCCACCGGCGCCTACATCTCCGCGGGGTTCGCGCTGTTCGTGCTCACCTTCGTCGTCAACGCGCTGGCGCGGGCGATCGCCGGCGGCAAGGTCAACGCATGACCCGTCAGGAGCGGCGGCCGTGACCGTCGACGCGTTCGACCGGCCGGTCAAGGTGCCGGTGTTCCGGCCCCTCGGCCTGCGGCGACGGCTCACCAACGCCGTCGCGACCGTGTTTTTCTTCGGGTCTTTCATCGTCGCGCTGGTCCCGCTGGTCTGGGTGCTGTCCATCGTCGTGGGCCGCGGCTGGTACGCCGTCACCCGGTCGGGTTGGTGGACCCACTCGCTGCACGGGGTGTTGCCCGAGCAGTTCGCCGGTGGGGTGTACCACGCGCTGTACGGCACGGTGGTGCAGGCCGGGGTGGCCGCCGCCCTGGCGGTTCCGCTGGGCCTGATGACGGCGGTGTTCCTGGTGGAGTACGGGACCGGGCGCCTGGTGCGCGTGACGACGTTCATGGTCGACGTGCTGGCCGGGGTGCCCTCGATCGTGGCCGCGCTGTTCGTGTTCAGCCTGTGGATCGCCACCCTGGGATTCCAGCAGAGCGCGTTCGCGGTATCGCTGGCGCTGGTCCTGCTGATGCTGCCGGTGGTGGTGCGCAGCGCCGAGGAGATGCTGCGCCTGGTGCCCGACGACCTGCGCGAGGCCAGCTACGCGCTCGGCGTGCCGAAGTGGAAGACCGTGCTGCGCATCGTCTTCCCGATCGCGATGCCCGGCATCGTCTCGGGTGTCCTGCTCGCCGTCGCGCGGGTGATCGGCGAGACCGCGCCGGTGCTGGTCCTGGTCGGCTACAGCCGATCGATCAACCCCGACATCTTCCACGGCAACATGGCGTCGCTGCCCCTGCTGATCTACACCGAGCTCACCAATCCCGAACACGCGGGATTCCTGCGAATCTGGGGTGCCGCGCTGAGCCTGATCATCATCGTCGGCGTGATCAACGTCGTCGCGGGGGCGACGCGCTTCCTCGCGACCCGCCGGCGCTGAGCGAACCGGTCTAGGACTTCGCCGCGGCCTTCTTCGCGGGCGCCTTCTTGGCCGGTGCCTTCTTGGCGGCGGCCGACTTCTTCGCCGGCGCCTTCTTCGCGGCGGCTTTCTTGGCGGGAGCCTTCTTCGCCGACGTCCCACCCGAGCCGTCCGTCGAACCGCCTCCGGACCGGGCCCGCACGCTGGCCTCCAACTTGGCCAACAGGTCCGAGACGTCCTCGGTCTCGTCGAGCTCCTTCGGCTGCTCCTCGGTGGTGAACGCCTCTCCGCCTTCGAGTTTGGCGTCGACCAGCTCTTGGAGCTGCTCCTGATACGTGTCGTGGTAGCGGTCGGGGTTGAACTCCTCGGCCATCGACTCGACCACCTGCCCCGCCATCTTCAGTTCAGCGGGCTTGATGTCGACTTCCTTGTCCAGGACCGGGAAGTCGGGATCACGGATCTCGTCGGGCCACAGCAGCGTGTGCACCATCATCACGTCGCGCTTGCCGAAGTCCTTGACCCGCAACGCCGCCAGCCGGGTCTTGTTGCGCAATGTGAAGTGCACGATCGCCATGCGATCGGTCTCGGCCAGCGTCTTGGCAAGCAAGACATAGGATTTCGACGACTTGGAGTCCGGCTCCAGGAAATAGCTGCGGTCGAACAGCATCGGGTCGACCTGTTCGGCGGGAACGAATTCCAGCACCTCGATCTCCCGGCTGCGTTCCTCGGGCAAGGTGGCGATGTCGTCGTCGGTGATGATGACCATCTGGCCGTCGTCGGATTCGTAAGCCCTGGCGATGTCCCGGTATTCGACGACTTCACCGTCCACCTCGCAGATGCGCTGGTAGCGAATGCGGCCGTTGTCCTTGGCGTGCACCTGGTGGAACTTGATGTCGTGGTCTTGGGTGGCGCTGTACACCTTGACCGGGACGTTGACCAGCCCGAAGGCGATGGAACCCTTCCAGATGGAGCGCATGGTTGTCAGTATGCCCGCAGCGCCGGTGGCAAAACAGCACGACGGGGCTACAAGCGTCACACAGTGCGGCTTTCCGACGCTATTCGCGATAGTGGCGAACCTGGTTGCCCCCGGCGCGTTTGGCCTCGTACATGGCGGCATCCGACGTCCTGATCAGATCGTCGATGACGTCCGTGGATGGGGCGGCCGCGTCGCTCAGCGGGGCGCTCGAGGCGCCGATGCTCGCGGTGATGGCCAGGGGTATCTCGGCGATCGCGTGGCAGATCCGGTCGGCCATGGCGGTGGGCTCGGGCGCGGTGTCGACGTCGGCGACGACGAATTCCTCCCCGCCGGCCCGGCCGATCACGGCGGTGGCGCGGCAACTGTGCCGCAGCGCCGCGGCGACGGCCACCAACGCCTGGTCTCCGGCGGCGTGGCCCTGCGTGTCGTTGAGCCGCTTGAACTCGTCGAGGTCGATGACCAGAACCACCAGGTGCGCCCCCGGCGTGCCGCGGTGCACCCGGACCAGTTCGTAGGCCGAGTTGTTGAAGGAGCGGCGGTTGTGCAGGCCGGTCAGGGGATCGCGGTCGGATGTCTGCAGATCCGTGCGCAGCGTCTGCACCAGCGACTGCATGCCGAACGGCACCCCGATGTTGAGGCCCACCACGACGATGAGGGAGCCGGCGGTCAGGGCGACGTCACCGGTGGCCGCGACGAGCCGGTAGGACAGCACCGCCACGCAGGCCGCGGCCACGGCCAGGTTGGCGCGCACGTACCCGGCGGGGTGGAAATAGGCGATGTACCCGCCCAGGATCGCGAAGGTGGTGCAGCCCATCAGCCCGACGTAGGGGTCCGAGAGCGACAGCAGGGCCGCCGCGATGGCCCCGATCGCGATCAGCAGCCAGGCGTTCGACTGGCGCCGGGTCGGCCAGCGCTTGAATCGCAGGGCGGCGCCCAGGATTCCCAACCCGGACGCCACCATGGTCACCGCCCGGGTCACCGGGTGCTGCGGCCCCACCGGGCTCCACAACATGATGAGCGGGTCGGCCGCGAACGCGGCGATGAACACCGCGGAGATCCTGCGCCACGGGGTCAGCAGTCCGTGCGTATCCAGGTAGGCGCTGATCCAGTCGAACTGGTCTGCCTGCTTGACCACCGGCCCCTACCTCCCGACAAACCCCGTCACCGCCTGGGCAGTCAATCTAGCGGTGCCACCGCGAACGGCGCCGTGGCCGGTCGGACCAGCGGCGCGTGTCCTAGGCGAAATGTTGCGGGGCCGAGGTCGATTGAGCGCGGACGGTGGCCCGGTCGGGCAAATCAGCGCCGGCGCGGCCGACGGTCAGCGCCGACACCAACCCCGCCGCCCGTAACGCGGCGGTCAACTGGTCGGGCTGAATGCGGGCGAGCGCGGCGCGCCGGTCACCGCCCAACAGGTCCGATTCCCACAGCGCGTCGAGCAGGCCGGCCATGAACGCGTCCCCGGCCCCGATGGTGTCGACCACCCTGGTCGGCACCGCATCGGCGCGTGCCTCGCCGGCCGCGCAAAAGGCCAGCGAACCCCGCTCGCCCAGGGTCACGGCGACGACGGCCGGCCCGAGCGCCAACCAGGTGCGGGCCGTGCGTTCCGGCTCGTGGTCGGGGTCGATCCAGCGCAGGTCCTCCTCGCTGACCTTCACGATGTCGCTGCGCTCGACGAGGTGCTCGATGCGCGCGACGGCCAGTTCGCGGTCTTCCGTCAGCGACGGCCGGACGTTGGGGTCGAAGCTGACGGTGGCCGAGACCCGGTAGGTGTCGATGAGGGCTGCGACCGCCAGACAGCCCGGATCCTGTACGGCGGCAATCGATCCGGTGTGCACGAACAGCGGCGGCTCGACCGGCGGGGTGCCCGACAGCCGCCAGTCCAGGTCGAAGGCGTAGTCGGCGGACCCATCGGCGGCGAGCGTCGACCGCGCGGTCGCTGTGCGCTCGTCGCCTCGGCCTTCCGAAATGAGTTGCACCCCTGCGCCTTCGACATAGTCGACGATGCGTCGGCCATACGCGTCGTCGCCGATCGAGGTCAAGAAGTCGACCTCGCGGCCCAGCCGGCCCAGGCCGACGGCAACGTTCAGCGGGCTGCCGCCCACGTGCTCGTCGCCGCCGACGATGTCGATCAGCGACTCGCCGATCACCAGTCCGCGGGTCATCGCACCAACGCCTCCAGCGTCGCTCGAGCGCCCTTGTGGTGCAACGACTCCAGCCCCCAGCAGTACGCCTGGACGAAACGCGGCTGATGAGCCAGGTCGCCGAAGACCGCGGCGAGCTCGATGAACGCGGTCGGATTCTCGTACTGTGACCGTGCGATCGGGATCAGGGAATCGGCGAGCTGATCGACCACTTCGTAGGGTTGCCCCCACTCGTCGGTGCCCTCCGCGTAGCGGGCCCAACTGGCCACCACGGCGGCCGCCACCCGGACCGAGCCGTCGCTGGCGAGGTTGTCGCAGATCACCGGGAGCAACCATTTCGGGATGCGGTCCGAGGAGTACGCGCACAACCGCTCGATGGTGTCGCGCACTCCCGGATTGGAGAACCGCTCGATCAGGGTGCGGGTGTAGTCGTGCAGGTCGATGCCTGGCACCGGCGGCAGCGTCGGGATCGCCTCGGTGTCGAAGTAGGCGAGCAGCAATTCGGCGAACAACGGGTCGCGCGCCGCGTCGTGCACGTACTTGTAACCGCACAGCCGTCCGAAGTACGCCAGGCACTGATGACCGGCGTTGAGCAACCGCAGCTTCATCAACTCGTACGGGGCGACATCGTCGACCAGCAACACGCCCGCCTTCTCCAATGGTGGCCTGCCGTCGGCGAAGTCGTCCTCGAGCACCCAGGCGGTGAACGGTTCGGCCACCACCGGCCAGCGATCGTCGATGCCGAAGTCGCGCCGTACCTCGGCGGCCATCTGCAAGGTGGTGGCCGGGGTGATCCGGTCGACCATCGAGCTGGGGAACCGCACCCGCGCGGCGATCCACTCGGCCAGCTGCGGATCGCGGTTCTCGGCGTTGGCGAGGACGGCGCGCCGGGCGATCTCGCCGTTGTTCTCGATGTTGTCGCACGACACGATCGTCGGTGCGGCGATGCCGCGGCTGCGGCGTCGCGCCAGCGCCTCGACGATCAACGCGAAGGCCGGCCCGGCGGGGTCGCGGTAGCCGCCCTCGGTGATGGTCAGCGAGATGATCCGGGTGCTCGGCGCGGCAAGCACGTCCAGCGCGGCTTCTTCGTCGTCGGGCGCATACCGGTAATCGACGATCGACCCGATCACATGGGCGTCGCGGGTGCCGTCGGGGTTCTCCAGGATCAGCGTGTAGAGCCCGTCCTGGCCGTCGAGCACGTCGCGCATCGTCCAGTCGGCGGGCATCACTCCCACGCCACAGATGCCCCACTCGCGGGCCAGGCCCTGCTGCAACAGCAGATTCAGGTACGCGGCCTGGTGCGCGCGGTGAAAGTGGCCGGCACCGATGTGCGCGATGCCGACGGTCACGCCGTCGCGATCGTAGGTCGGCGCGTCGATCGGCAGGTGCGCCAGCGCGGCGTTGTTCAAGGTGATTCCATCAGGCTCCATTGGCCAACTCCTCCCGGCGCCGCGGCCCGGCTCGTGGCGGGCCGCCAGCACCTCGACGGTACGACGGCGGGGCAGTGCCCACCGGCGTGGACGAGCGGGTGCCCTACGCCAGCGAGGAACCGCCCGCCGGTACGCCCGACGACAACAGGACATCGGCCAGGGCACGCCACGAATCGGTGATCGCGACGGCACCCGCATCGATCAATTCCGAACGGCGCGAATCCCGTTCCTCGGGCAGCACGAACATCACGTTACCGACCGTGGCGTAGCCGGCGGCAACCGCGGACGACACGCCGGCCACGGAATCCTCGATGGCCAGGCCTTGTTCGGCCGCGACGCCGAGCACCTGGCCGGCGTGCAGGTACACGGCGGGGTTGGGCTTGCTGGTCGGCACCGCCAGCGAGTCCTCGGCGCTGAACGTGACCTCGCCGGAGATCAACGAGTCGATGCCGGTGGCGGCGAAACAGGCACGCAGGCGCTTGGTGGCGCTGGAGCTGACGGCCGCCAGGGCGTAGCGCGCCGCGAGGGCGCGCAGCGGCTCGAGCACCTCGGGATCCGGTTTCAAGGTAACGGCCAGGTGGGCGGTGACCCGTTCGCGTTCCTCGAGCACCCAGCGCTCGAGTTCGTCGGCGGACAGCGCCGTACCGTTCGCCAGGTCCTCGGCCGAGGCGATGGTGGCCGCCGGGCGGCCCTGCGCCAGGGTTTCCTGCAGCGGCACCTCGCATTGCACGGCCAGGTCGAGCGCGGTGTTGCGGAAATTCTTCCCCACCGCCCGCTTGCGCAACTCCTCCGCGCTCAGCGGAGCGGTCACGCCGAAGCGCGCCAGGAAACGGTTCGTCACCTCCGTCGAGGCGTCGAAAGCCGGTCTCTCCGAAGGAAATAGGTTGTCGTCGGCGTCGCACAGCAGAGTCGTGATCGGCGCCGGGGCAAACGCCCGCACAAAGGTCAGCCCCTCGGTCATCGGGCAATCAACTCCCGCTCGTCGTTGCGCATCGCTGCGCACAGCGTGGGCACGACACCGCGCTCGTCGATGTCGGAGATCATGGCGCGCAGGCGCTCCGCGAAGCCTGGAACCGCCCGCACCCCGGCGAACATCTCATGGCCCAGCAACGGGTCCGGGTCGCTGCCGGCCACGGTGGCCAACTTCACGACCGGAATGGCTTGCGAATCCTCGAGGCTGAACTTGCGCCCCTTCAGGTCGTGGCCGCGCATGTAGCGGGCCCAGCCGGCCACCGCCAGCATCAGCAGCGTGTGCGGCCTGCCCTGGGTGATCGCCTGCTCCAGCGACGGCATCACGAACTGCGCGATCTTGCTGGTGCCGCGACGAGCCAGCCGGGGCAGCTGGTCGCTCATCCGCGGATTGCTGAGCCGATCCAGCAGGATGCGCCGGTATTCCGGGGTGTTCATGCCGGGGACGGCGGGCAGCAGCGGCTGGATCTCGTCGCGCAACAGCCGCTCCACGTAGTCGAAGATGACACGGTCGCGCATGGCCTCGTCGGTGCGCTGATATCCGGCCAGAATGGCCAGGCAGGCGAGCGCGATGTGGGTCCCGTTGAGAAGCCGGGTCTTGATCAGCTTGTGGTCGCTGACGTCGGCGACGAACTCGGCGCCCACCTCGTCAAGCGGGGGCCGCCCGTTGCTGAAGGAGTCCTCGATCACCCACTGGCAGAACGGTTCGGTCACCACCGGCCACTTGTCGGCCACGCCGAAGGTCTGCTCGACGAATTTGCGCTCTGACGTCGACGTCTGCGGCGTGATGCGGTCGACCATGGTCGACGGGAACGCGACGTAGGTGTCGATCCAGCGCGCCAGCGCGGGGTCCTTCAACGCGGCGAACGACACCAGGGCGGTCCGCGCCGGATGGGTGTCGCCGGGGATGTTGTCGCAGCACAGCACCGTGAACGGCGCGATGCCCGCGCGGCGACGCCGGTCGAGCGCTTCGGCGAGGTATCCCCACGCGGTGGCGTAACCATCGCTGGCGACGACGTCGGCGCGCACGTCGGGGTGGTCGGCGTCGAACTCGTCGGTGACCGGGTTCAGGAAGTAGCCGTTGTTGGTGATGGTCAGGCTCACGATGCGAGTTTGGGGGTCGGCCAGCGCGGCGCGCACCGCGGCACCGTCGCTGGGCGCGTAGTGCACGGACCCGATGGATCCCACCACGCGGGCGTTCTGGCGGTCATGGCCGCGCTGCACCACGGTGTACAGGCCGTCCTGAGCCGTCAGCAGATTCTTGACGTCGGGGGAGTGCAGGCTGACGCCGGTCAGACCCCAGTCGTCCGAGATACCCTTGCGTGCCAGGTCGTCGAAGTAAACGGCCTGGTGGGCACGGTGGAAGTTGCCGGCGCCGATGTGCACGACGCCGCGGCCGAGGGCCGAGCGGTCGTACGTCGGGACGTCGACGCGCTGCGAGTGCAGCCGCAGCGTCGCATCGCTTAGCGGGACACTGTTGCTTGGGCGCCAGGGGGAGGGGATCACGTCAAACATATTTTTCTGTGCCCCTCATTGATCGCCTGTATACGCGCCCGTGGGTCATGTCACAGAATAGGTTGACGGACTTCGCAATAAGCGGTGGTCACAGCGGTTAACAGCCTCGAAACAAGTAGGTTGGCACTATGGCACCGAGGGTGAAGCTGACCAACGCCGACAAGGTGTTGTACCCCGCCACCGGAACCACCAAGCAGGACATCTTCGACTACTACACGCGCATTGCGGAGGTGATGATCCCGCACATCGCCGGGCGGGCCGCGACGCGCAAACGCTGGCCCAACGGCGTCGAACAGGACTCGTTCTTCGAAAAGCAGCTGGCCGCATCGGCACCTGACTGGTTGCCCCGCGCCAGCGTCACGCACCGCTCCGGGACCACCACCTACCCGATCATCGACAGCGCCGAGGGACTGGCCTGGATCGCCCAGCAGGCCGCGCTGGAGGTGCACGTTCCGCAGTGGCGATTCGTCGCGCAGTGGACGCGCAGCAAGGCTGAGGAACTTGTGCCCGGCCCGGCGACCCGACTGGTGTTCGATCTCGACCCGGGCGAGGGCGTCACCATGGCCCAATTGGCCGAGGTCGCCCACGTCGTCCGGGAGCTGATCGCCGACATCGGCCTGACCACCTACCCGCTGACCAGCGGCAGCAAAGGCCTGCACCTCTACGCGCCGCTGGCCGAGCCGGTGAGCAGCACCGGCGCGACCGTCCTGGCCAAACGGGTGGCACAGCAACTGGAAAAGACCATGCCCACGCTCGTCACGTCGACGATGACGAAGAGCCTGCGGGCCGGCAAGGTGTTCCTCGACTGGAGCCAGAACAACGGATCGAAGACCACCATCGCGCCGTACTCGTTGCGCGGCCGCGACCAGCCCACCGTCGCCGCCCCGCGCACGTGGGCCGAACTCGACGAGCCCACGCTGCGTCAATTGCGTTACGACGAAGTCCTGCAACGTGTTTCGCGTGACGGCGACCTGCTGTCACCGTTGGATGAGGACGCACCCGTCCCGGACCGGCTGAGCAAGTACCGCAGCATGCGCGATGCAGCGAAGACCCCGGAGCCGGTGCCGGCGAAGAAACCCACCATCGGGCAGGGCAATACCTTCGTCATTCAGGAGCACCACGCGCGGCGCCTGCACTACGACTTCCGGCTCGAGCGCGACGGCGTGCTGGTCTCGTGGGCCATTCCGAAGAACCTGCCCGAGACCACCGCGGTGAACCATCTCGCGGTGCACACCGAGGATCATCCCCTGGAATACGGCGGCTTCGAAGGCAACATCCCCAAGGGCGAGTACGGCGCCGGCAAGGTGGTGATCTGGGACTCGGGCACCTACGAGGCCGAGAAGTTCAACGACCCCGCCGAGAAGGGCGAGGTCATCGTCAACCTGCACGGCAGCAAGGTCTCGGGTCGCTACGCGCTGATCCAGACCAACGGGGACCAGTGGCTGGCGCACCGCATGAAGGACCAGAACACCTTCGAGTTCGACTCCATCGCGCCGATGCTCGCCACCCATGGCTCGGTCGCCAAGCTGAAGGCGGGGCAGTGGGCCTTCGAAGGGAAGTGGGACGGCTACCGGCTGCTGATCGAAGCCGACCACGGCGACTTGCGGGTACGCTCCCGACGAGGCCGCGAGGTCACCGGCGAATACGCCCAATTGCGCTCGCTGGCAGCCGATCTCGCCGATCACCAGGTGGTGCTCGACGGGGAGGCCGTCGTCCTCGACGCCAACGGCGTGCCCAGCTTCCACGCCATGCAGAACCGGGGCCGCGGTACCCGTGTGCAGTTCTGGGCCTACGACGTGCTGTACCTGGACGGCCGGTCCCTGCTACGCGCCCGCTACTCCGACCGGCGGAAAGTGTTGGAAATGTTGGCCACCGACAGCAGCCTCATCGTTCCCGAGCTGCTGCCCGGCGACGGCGGTCAGGCGCTCGAGTACTCGGCCGAGCGCGGCTGGGAGGGCGTCATCGCCAAGCGGCGTGACTCGACCTACCAGCCGGGCCGGCGTTCGTCGTCGTGGATCAAGGACAAGCATTGGAACACACAGGAAGTGGTGATCGGCGGATGGCGGGCCGGTGAGGGCGGCCGCAGCAGCGGGATCGGCTCGCTGGTGCTGGGCATCCCCGGTGGCGGCGGTCTGCAGTTCGCCGGCCGGGTCGGCACCGGCTTCACTGAACACGAGCTGGCCAACCTGAAAAAGACCCTCGCGCCGCTGCGCACGGAGTCCTCACCGTTCAACCCGCCGCTGCCCCGCGCCGAAGCCCGCGGCGTCACGTACGTCGAGCCGGTGCTGGTCGGGGAGGTGCGCTACAGCGAGTGGACACCGGAAAACCGGTTGCGGCAATCGAGTTGGCGGGGCTTGCGGCCCGATAAGGAACCCGGCGACGTCATCCGGGAATGACCGGGCTGCGCCCTAGATGCGCAGCGCGCGCACGAAGCGGATCGTGGTGGACGGCACCTGCTGCGCGGCGTCGCCGAGCCCGGGCAACCCCGCCGCGGTGAACAGATCGTCCAGCCGAAACACCGTGTCTTCCCAGCCGTTGTCGCGCAGGTGCGCGGCCACATCGGTGTGCTCGCCGGGATACACCAGGTTGCGCAGATCCAGGTCGAGGCCGTGCCGCCGCCAGCCGTCGGCCATCAGCTGAGCTTGCTGCTGCGCCGTTTCCGACGTGCCGGTGACGGTTCCGTAGTCGGCCGCGAATCGACTGCCCTCCGCGGACAGCGGGATGATGGAGTCCAGGATGCGCACCTCCGCCTCCGGTGGCAGCCAGCCGATGAGCACGCCCTCGGCCAGCCACGCCGTCGGCTGCGCCGGGTCGAAACCCGCCTCCTGCAAGGCGGCCGGCCAGTCGTCGCGCAGGTCGATCCCCACGGTGCGCAGCTCGGCGGTCGGGGCCGCGCCCAGCTCGGCCAGCGTCGCCGTCTTGAACGCGATGACCTCCGGCTGGTCGATCTCGTACACCGTGGTCCCCGCCGGCCAGCGCAGCCGGTAGGGGCGCGCGTCCAGGCCGGACGCCACGATCACGACTTGCTGCAGTCCGGCCTTGCCGGCCGCCGCGAAGTAATCGTCGAAGAAGCGGCCGCGGGCCGCGAACGTGTCGACCATCCGGGCGAATCCGACACCGTTCTCGAGGTCGTTGGTGTCCAGCTCGCCGCTGGCCAGCCTGGTGAACACGTCCAGGCCGACGGCGCGCACCAGCGGCTCGGCGAAGTCGTCGGTGATGACCGGCTGCGGGCGCCGGGTGGCGGCGGCCCGCGCTGCCGCGACCATGGTGGCGGTGGCGCCGACGCTGTTGGCCAGGTCCCAGGTGTCACCTTCGGTTCGTGCCATGCTGTCTCCCTCTTGTCGTGTCCGTCCCCGTCTGCAACACGGTAGGCCTCGAGGCTGAGTACCCACGTCGCCTAACGTCACTGCTATGCCCGCAGTGGAATTGACGACGCTCGACGACGGCATCGCCTTGATCACCCTCAACCGGCCCGACCGGCTCAACGCCATCGACGGCGCGCTGATCGACGGCGTCGACGCCGCCCTGGACGAGGTCGCGGCGCGTGACGTCAGGGTCGCGATCCTGACCGGCGCCGGGCGTGGGTTCTGCGCCGGAGCGGACCTGAGCGGTACCGGCGAGCCCTGGACCCGACCGAAGCCGACGACGCCGGCGTTCAAGGTCAACTACGACGCGCAGGTCCGCCTGGCGACGCTGTTCACCCGCATCTACGAGCTCGACGTCCCGGTGGTCGCCGCGGTCAACGGGGTTGCGGTCGGCGGCGGGCTGGCCTTCGCGTTGGTCAGCGACGTCCGGATCGCCGCCGAGCAGGCCCGGTTCGGGTCGGCGTTCATCAAGGCAGGCTTCTCGTCGATGGACATGGGGACCAGTTACCTGCTGCCCAAGATCGTCGGGGCCGGGGTGGCGCGCGAGCTCATGCTGACCGGCCGCATCATCGACGCGGCCGAAGCGTATCGCATCAAACTGGTGCACCAGGTGGTGGCGCCCGACGACCTGTTGCCGGCCGCGCTGGACTTGGCCCGTTCCATCGCCGCGAACAACGCCTACGGCGTGTGGCAGACCAAGATCGGCCTCAACGCGGCGCTGGACGCGCCGAGCCTGCGGCACGCCATCGAACTGGAGAACCGCACGCAGATCCTCAGCGGGTTCACCAACAATCCCGTCGAGGCCGCCAAGGCCCACCGGGAGAAGCGCGCCGCGAACTGGGACCCGCTGTAAAGCTGACTTTCCTGGCGCCCGGCTGTGCCGCGCTTGCGACCGCCGCTGGGTCTGATGGCGGCGGCCCGCTGCGCCCGGCTGTGCCGCGCTTGCGACCGCCGCTAAAGCTTGGCGATCACGTTCTCCGCGAACATCTCCAGGTTCTTGATCTTGGTGTCCAGCGGCTCGGTGTCGTCGCCCTTGATGTAGGGGATCCGGAATCCGACGATGACGTCGGTGACGCCCTTGTCCTCGAGCCGCTTGATGCCGTCGACCGTGTAGGCGTCCACCGAGATGACGTGAATTTCGAACGGACCCGTCTTGCCCGCCTCCTCGCGGAAACGCTTGAGCTTGGCGATCAGCCCGTCGAGTTCCTCCGGGTCGCCACCGCCGTGCATCCACCCGTCCAGCCGCGCCGCCCGGCGCAACGCCGCGTCCGCGTGGCCGCCGATCAAGATGGGGACGGGCTTCGTGGGCGCGGGCGTCATCTTGGTCTTCGGGATGTCGTAGAACTCACCGTGGAATTCGAAGTACTCGCCGGTGGTGAGGCCCTGGATGATCTCGATGCATTCGTCCATTCGCTTGCCGCGCCTGGCGAACGGGACACCCAGCAACTCGTAATCCTCGGGCCACGGGCTGGTGCCGACGCCGAAACCGATCCGGTTGTCGGTCATCGCGGCCAGCGACCCAATCTGCTTGGCCACCAAGGCCGGTGGCCGGATGGGCAGCTTGAGGACGAAGAAGTTGAATCGCAACTTTGAGGTCACCGCGCCCAAAGCTGATGTGAGAACGAAGGTTTCGATGAAGGGCTTGCCGTCGAGGAACTCTCGGTTGCCGTCCGGTGTGTAGGGGTACTTCGAGTCGGACTCGAAGGGATAGGCGATGCTGTCGGCGATCGTCATCGCGTCGTAGCCGGCGGCCTCGGCCGCCTTGGCCAGCGGGATGTAATACCTGTAGTCGGTCATCGCCTCTGCATAGGTAAACCGCACGTCCTCCGCCTTCCTGCCCGGGGTGCTCACACGAGATTAGAACGTGTTCTAGTTCTACCCGTGGCCCGGGCCCAGCACAATAAGGCGCCTAGAGCTGGTTCTCGGGTCCGATGACCGACCACACCGTCTTGCCCGTGGCGGTGGGCGTGCTGCCCCACGCGCGCGACAGCGCGTCGACGATCGCCAGGCCGGACACGTCGATGCCGGTCGCCGGCGCGGGGAGTTGGGCGGCGGGCGCGGTGTTGGCGTCGGAGACTGCGACGGCCGCGGTGTCGCCGTGCGCCTCGATCCGGATCACCGGCACGCTGGCTGTGTGCTCCAGGACGTTCTCGACGAACACGTTGACCACGACCAGCGCGACCGGAATGAGCGTGGGCTGCGACCACGCGGTGAGCCATTCGCGAACCAGTCGCCGGGACTCGCGCAGGCTGGTCAGGTCCGCCGGCAACCGGACGTCGGCGCGCCGCACGGCGCGCCGGCTGCGCTGGGCCTGCGCCTTGATCGCCGCCTTGTCGCTGGAGTGCACCGGCAGGAAGTGCGCAACCCCGCTGCGGGTGATCGTCTCGCGGGTCGCTCGGCTATTGCACGCCAACAGGATTGGCACATGGGGCTTGGCGGGGAGCTGCCAGTGCGCGCCGATGAAGGCCCGCGACGCCGCGTCGGCGTGAACCTGGAGACCGGAGATGTCGACGACGACCGCGGCCGGCTCGTCGGCCGTGGCCGCGACGATGCCGTCACGAAGCGCGGCGGAGTTGGACGCGTCCAGCACCCCATCCACCGACAACACCGCCACCGAATCGTCGGTGCGCGTCGCCACGGCCAGTGAGCTGGATTCGGCTACCGGGCTCACCGGTGCGACGCCTTTCCCTTCGGCGCGAAACCGTCGGCGGACGGCGGAAGCGGAGCAGACGTTGCACCCCGGCTGCGCAGCCGGGTCCTGTCGTCCGGTTCCATACGCTGCTCCTCGAATGTTTGCCGAGCCAACTGCTTGAGTATCCGCCATCGCCGCTGATTGTCCACCGCAGCGGCGGGCGGCTCGCGGCCACCGGCGACCGGGCCGCACAGTGAGGAGGGCGCGCACCGGTCGCGGCGCGGGGTCGCCGGTGCATGCCGGCTGGATCGGCCGGGGTGCCTGGCGGCACCGCCCCGGACCTGACCTGATGACCCCCTGCGCAGCACGCGCACGCACGGTGGTTACCACGTCGGGGGCGGGGTCAAACGTGCCCGCGACGGCCGGAGATGCGGCTTGACCAGCGGATACGTCGGTCAGTGGGCGGGGCGTCGACGCCGGTCCACGTTCACGATCCGGCCACCGCGTACGGCGGCGCGCCCACCCCGGCCACCGAGTGGGTGCCCCACGGGGTTTGCTCGACGATGCGGGCCGGGGCGCTGCGCTCACCCACCGTCAGCGTGGCCGTACGCGCCTGCCGCAGCGCCGCGGGCGACAACGGCCGCTCCGGCGAAGCGAACACCGTGCCCTGCCAGTGGTAGCGGCCGTCGATCGGGTCCAGATGGCCGGTCAACCGCACCCGCACCGGATGCTCGGCGTCGGCGACCCGCAGTGTGGCCGGGCCCTCGAAGGTGTCGTCGCTCTTGGGCGCGTTGCCCGAGAGGTCGAACGCCGACGCCGGCGGCGGGGGCGGGGGCGGCTTGAGCTGGGCGCGCTCGTTGAACACCTGCTGGCTGCTGCCCCGCACCTCGATGCGCCCGCTGCGGGTGCGCCGCATCACGCGCAGGCAAGACGCGATATAGCGTGCCTGCGCGGCGAGGTCCGGCCCGGTGAGGAAGAAACAGTTGGGGAAGCCGCGCACGGCCACACCGCAGAGGGGTTCCAGGCCCGCGGGCCAGGCCTGCCGCAGGGTGACGCCCCCCGAGCCGACCAGAGCGTCGTCGGGCACCCGCTCGGCGACCGCGAATCCGGTGCCGTAGACGAGGGTGTCGAAGGGCCGCTCTCGCCCGTCGGTGGTGCGGATGCCCGTCACCGTCACCGCGTCGATGGCCGACGACGCCACCACGGGAGCGCGACGAGCGGTGCCGGGTCGGGCGCGGCCGCGCACCCAGGCTCGGGCCCGGTCCGACCACAGCGGAATCTCGGCGACCACCCGGCGCGGGGAATGGGCGAACACCGTGACCGAGGCGCCGGCACCGATGAGGCGGCCGATCAGGTGGGCGGCCGCGGAGTCGCCGCCGATCACCGCGACGCGCTTGTCGGAGAAGTCGACGCTCGACGGAATCTCCGCCGCGTGCCAGGAATCACCGAGAAACGTTGCGCCACCGGAAATTTCGGGCGTCCACGGCGACTCGATCGACCGGGGTGCGACGATCAGCACGGCGCTGCGGTGCGTCTGGCCCCCCGCGGCCGTCCACGCCCAGGTGGCGGTGTCGTCGTCGAACGCCGCACGCGTGACCGCGTCACCCGCGACGTCGAACACCCCGGCCGCCACCAAGGCCGCCCGGGCACGCTCGGTGTCCGTGCCGAAGATCGCGGCGCGGCCGGGAGCCGGCGCGGGGTCGCGCCGTGTCACAGAAACCTGCTGCGCCGCCAGGCGCGGCGCGCGATCGGCCCCAGCAGCCCCACCTCGGTCAGGAACGCGGCCAGCGGCGCGAAGCCGATTTGTTGGACCTCGCGGCGGTGCGCGCTGGTGCGTGCGACCTTGCGGGCGCGCCGCGGGTCCAGGCCCGTGCGCGCGTACGGAACCGGATTGCTGAACAGATAGTTGAAGAAATATCCGCCCAGCCCGTTGATGTTGGCCATGAACCAGCGGTTGCGCCGCGGCATCTCGGCGACGCGCTTGCGTGCGCCATCGCGCGCGAACTGGATGTGCCGCGCCTCCTCGGTAACGTGAATCCGCATGAGCCGCTGGATGATCGGTTGCAACTCCGGGTCATCCATCATCTGCCGCTGCAGCGAGTCGAAGATCTCTTCGCCGATCAGGGCGGCCACCCACAGCATGGAGCCGCGCTGGAACGCCAGCGGCAGCGCGTTGATGATCATCCGGTGCAGGCGTCGCGGGCGTACCGGTTTGGCACCGATGCGTTCGATGGCCTTGCCGAACATGACCATGTGCCGGGTCTCGTCGCCCAGTTCGGTCAGCTTGTAGTGGGTCGACCTGCTGGTCGGGTCCTCGTGCAGGATCGTGCGCAGCAACGCCTGGTTGAGCATGTTCTCGAACCAGATCCCCGCCGAGAGCGTGTTGACGAGCTCCTGGCGCGACAGCTCGATCTGCTGCGCGCGGCTCATCTCGTCCCACATCGGCGTGCCGTACAGGGAGACCAGCCGCGGGGGCAGGTAGAACTTGTCCGGGTCCAGCGGGGCGTCCCAGTCGATGTCGACGACCGGTTCGTAGGACTTCTTGACCGAGCCCTTCAGCAATCGGTCGGAGAACTCTTCCCGACTCGGCCCACCTGGCCGCATCGCAGTGGTCATGGCGCCGGCGTCCCTCCATTGGGTGCTACAGACGGTACCCATGGTATCGGGTACTTCAGGTCCCGCATAGGTCCTTTCGGTAGCGATTCGGCAATCTGTCGGTGAAGGGAGGCAGCGGTGGGCCGGCATATTCACGTCATCGGCATCGGCGCCGGGGATCCCGAGCATGTGACGGTGCAGGCGATCGAGGCGCTCAACAACACGCAGGTGTTCTTCGCCATGGACAAGGGGCAGGACAAGCGCGACCTCACGGCCTTGCGCCGGCAGATCTGCGCCCGGTTCATCCGCGAGCCCCGGTACCGCTTCGTCGAATTGCCCGACCCCGAACGCGCCACGGACACGGATTACCGTGCGGCGGTGGGGGATTGGCACGCCGCGCGAGCGCGCCTGTGGGCGCGCGCCATCGCCACCGAGCTGGGTCCCGACGGCGTGGGCGCCTTTCTGGCGTGGGGTGATCCGTCGCTGTACGACAGCACGCTGCGCATCCTCGAGGCGGTCGCCGCGCAGGTCGACTTCACCTTCGACGTGATCCCCGGCATCACGGCGGTCCAGGCGCTGACGGCGCGGCACCGCATCCCGCTCAACGACGTCGGTGAGCCCGTCCTGATCACCACCGGTCGGCAACTGCGCAAGGACGGGTTGTCCGGCTCCGCCGTGGTGATGCTCGACGCCGAGTGTTCGTTTCAGGCGTGCCCCTCGGACACCCGCATCTGGTGGGGCGCCTACCTGGGCACCCCGGAGGAGCTGCTGATGGCGGGCACGGTCGGCGACGAGGGGCCGCGCATCATCGCGCTCCGAGCGCAGGCGCGGGCGCGGCGCGGCTGGATCATGGACACCTATTTGCTCAGACCG